>NZ_JBKORL010000084.1:0-69080 GCF_047314525.1 Shewanella sp. BJSY2023SW007
GAGACTATATCTGTGACCCTGGGTAATGTGGCTGCAAATTCGCTCGGTAGTTATTCAATGTCATTAGGTGGTAGCGCAATGAATATAGCTGCGGCAACCAATGGCATTCAATTAGAGGATAATTTGACTCTGACTGGTGGTGGTAAAACTACTGGAGCAATAGCTTGGAATGCGGGTGATTCTGCAAAAGACATTGCTGCCGCAATTAACACAGCTGCTTCGGGCGCTGGAATTGATGCCAAAGCAGAAGCCAGCAACGAGATGACCATAGGTGGTCTGACTGCGGGTGGTGCAATTTCCTTCACGTTGAATGGTCAAGCAGTGGCAGCCAGTGTAGCTTCGCCCTCGGATTTGACAGCACTGGCAGAAGCCATTAACGGTGTCAGCGGTGCTTCCGGGGTGAAGGCAGAATTCACGGACCCCAGCGACCGTACCACACTGAAATTGAGTGCTGCCGATGGTGAAGATATCAGCATAGCCGCCTTTGCCAACGCAACCGCAGGTAACGATTCAATGGATTTTGGTGGTTTTACCCTGACAGAGGGTGGAGCTGTTGCCGCTGTTAAAACAGGCACTGTGGAAGTTACCAGCACAGGCAATTTTAGTTTTGCCAACGGTGGGGGAACGGAATTCAACGCAGCCAATGCAAGTTTTGCATCTGTGTCCAGCATTGATATTTCAGATGCACCTGGCGCACAAAGTGCTATTGCGACCATAGATGCCGCTATTGCACAGATTGATAGTCAGCGTGCCGACCTGGGTGCGGTGCAAAACCGTTTGGGCTTTACCATCAACAACCTGAACAGCATTAGCACTAACGTGTCTGACGCCCGTAGCCGGATTCAGGATGTGGACTTTGCCAAGGAAACAGCCACGCTGACCAAGCAGCAGATTTTGTCCCAGACTTCCTCTGCGATGCTGGCCCAGGCGAACCAGTTGCCTCAGGTGGCCCTGTCTCTGCTCTAAGCGATGATGCTTGAAAACAGCAGTTTGACATAAACGCCACAGCGGTTTGAACCGCAGAGGTATATCAGGAGGGGGAGGGCGCAGAGCCCTCCCTTTTGTTTGAGGCAGTATCTACTTGCTATGCTGGGGCCAGGCGGGAGAAACTTTGTGTTACAGCTTGGGTCGCCGCTTGGTGATACGGTTTAAGCTTGGTTAAGCTGGCCCGTATTTGTGGCACTGGCTAACACATAGGGAATGTGTGGCAGCATACGGTGCAAACAGCTAAGAGTGTGAAGGAGAAAGCCCATGAGTGGTGAAATGCAAATAGCTTCCACCGTCGCATTTGCCGGAACATCGGCAACATACGACAGAGCCTTGCCGGCTGACGTGGCCAAAAACGCTAATCAAGTTGGCGTAAAAAATGCTTACGATGTTAAAGATGTCAAAGGCGCCGAAGGCGTCAATGGTGCTGAACAGGTGGCAGCGTCAGAGAAAATGTCCGGCACCCAAGGCAACGAAGCGGATACCCAAGCCTTGATTGAGTTGACCGAGTCACTCACCGACATGATGACTCTGATGCGTAAAGGCCTGGAGTTCCGGGTCGATGAAACCCAGGGCGCACCGGTTGTCAGCGTGATGGACATGGACTCGGGCGAGCTTATCCGGCAAATTCCAACCGAAGAGGCGCTGGCCCTGGCGGAGAAAATGTCTGAAATTGCCGGTGTATTGATGAAGACTGAGGCGTAACTGGTACGTCACAATATTTAGGAGGTTAGCATGGCGGGTTTAACTGCGACCGGCATAGGTTCTGGGCTGGATATTAGTGGTATTGTTTCTGCTTTGGTTAATGCCGAGAAGGCCCCCAAGGAAGCTAGGCTCAATCAGACAGAAGGGTTGATTAACACTCAAATCTCGGCGATAGGTGCGTTGAAAAGCAGTATTTCCGAGTTTATGGATAAGTTGAAACCCTTGTCTGAAAGCAAAACCTTTACCGGCTTTACTTCCAACTTATCCAAGAGCGATTATTTATCGGCCAAGGCGACGCCGGATGCCGTTGCCGGCAGTTACAACCTGGTGGTTGAACAGTTGGCGCAGAGCCAAAAGCTGGGTTCGGCCAATGTAACCGATGTGACCTCCCCTATTGGCAGTGGTTCGCTGGACATTGATGTTGCAGGTGAAAGCTTTGCAATTGAGGTCAATAGTGATGATTCGCTGCAGGATATAGTGAAAAAAATCAATAGCGCAGAGGATAATGTAGGGGTCACGGCGACTATTATCAACAGTGATGCCGGCCCCCAGATGGTGCTGACTTCCAATAAGACCGGAACAGAAAATCAGATTCAATTATCGGCTACAGATGATACTGGCACTGCGTTGGCAGATACTTTCGCAATGACGGAAGTTCAAGCCGCTAAAGATGCCATATTGTATGTTGATGGTTTGAAGGTGACATCAAATTCCAATGAGGTTGAGAATGCCATTCAGGGGGTGACATTAAACCTCAAAGATGCGGATGCAGATAAAAGCACAACTCTGACCATAGAGCCGGACAGGGCAGGGGCAACCAAGGCGATTAAAGAGTTTGTTGATGCCTATAATAGCATGATGGAAACGGCCCGTGGGATGTCGAGTTATGATCCTAAGACCAAGCAGTCAGGTGTATTTCAAGGTGACTCTCTTATCCGGAGTTTACAAGGGCAATTTAGGGGGGCCATCTCATCGTCTTACGGTGAAGGTATGGCATTGGCCAATCTGGGGATCAAGACTACCCGCGATGGTTCCTTGGAACTTGATGAAGATCGTCTAAAAGAAGTTCTGGAAAATGATTTAGCCAATGTCACAGACTTTTTTACCAATGAAGAGAATGGGTTCGCGGCTAAAATGAAAAGCGTTGGTGATACCTATGTCCAAACTGGCGGATTGCTCGATAGTCGTGATGAATCACTGGATAATCGTCTGGCCAGGATTGGAGATGAACGCGAGTCTCTGGAATTAAAAATGAAGGCTTATGAGGATAGGCTCACTAAACAATACAATGCGATGGATTTATTGGTTGGTCAACTCAACTCTCAAGGAGCCTTGCTGAGCCAGCGTTTGAATTCTCTCCCTGGATTGGTATCCAATGATAAGTAACTCTATTATGGAGGTTAATTGAATTTGGAGCAGCAGATACTGTTGGACGAGTTGGCAAATTTGTCCAAGAAGCTTGTGGGGGTAGTAGACCAACTTGAGCAATGCTTGATGGAGCAGCTGGAAGAACATGAAGAGTTGGCTAGAGTCTTGCAGGGTTTGGTATTCGAGCGCCAAAAATTAATCGAACAGTTGGTAACATTACCACTGGAAAGTAGTCAAGATGTATTGGAACAACAACACCAACTGACTTTGGACATAGAACGTCGGATTTCTGTTGTTAGGAAAGCCTATGCCGATACTTTGATTACGCTCCGGGGGAATGATCGCAAACTGAATGTTTATCGAACCCTAGATTTTGAAAGGTAGGAACGAGCTATGAGAGGTTCACTGCAGTCGTACAGAAAAGTGTCTCTGGAGAGTCAGCTTGCTGACGCCAGTCCCCATAAAATTACCCAAATGATGTTCAGTGGGGCGTTGGAAAGAATCGCGCAGGCCAAAGCTGCGATGGAGCAAAATAATGTTGCCCAAAAAGGCGTCCTCTTGGGTAAAGCTATTGGTATTATCCAGGGGTTAAGAGGAAGCTTGGTAATGGAAGCCGGTGGTGAAATCGCTACCAACCTCAGCAATTTGTACGACTTTATGCTGCGACGTATTACAGAGGCGAATCTCAACAATGATGTGCAGGCTCTGGATGATGTTGCGGCTGTGCTGCGGGATATCAAAGAAGCCTGGGATGCTATCCCCGCCGATAAACATCACCTTACGGCTCATGAAGAAAATCGCTGAGTTATTGCTCACTCTGAACAAAGGCGCTTAAAGCGCCTTTTTGACACCCGTCATTTAATTGACGATATCGGTGTTTGTACCCTGAATTTAGACTAAAATCTGGAAGGGGTAGGCAGAAAAGCCATCCTAGGCTTGCTTATATCGTGCCGATAATACAATATTCAGCATTGCTACAAATTTAGCTGAGTATGTGAAGAAAGCATTGCCAGACTTTCCAGAGCAACTAACACTAATAATTAATGCGAATCCATAATTGCCAAAGCTTAGCGGCCCACTGAATGATGCATACAGATCAACGAATTTTACTTGTCGGACCCCCCTCTGAGCGTACCAATCGCTTGTCTTGTGTTTTAGAGTTTATTGGTGAGCAAGTGGAAGTCGTGGCTCCCGATACCATTGATGCACAATCGCCGGAAACTCGATGTCGGGCCATGATTTTGGTTGCAGATAGCGTAGAGGGTGATGCATTACAATCTCTGATGTTCAAACTGCCATGGCAGCCTATGTTGCTGCTTGGGCAGAGTAGCATTAGCTCCTCGAATCTGCTCGGCCGGATTGATGAACCCCTGAGCTATTCCCAGTTAACCGAGTTGTTGCACTTCTGTCAGGTTTTTGGCCAGGTCAAGCGGCCTCAGGTACCTACCAGTGCCAATCAGACAAAACTGTTCCGCAGTCTTGTTGGCCGTAGCGAAGGTATCGCCAATGTGCGCCATCTGATCAACCAGGTGGCCGGCTCTGATGCTACTGTGTTGGTGCTGGGTCCCTCTGGTACAGGCAAAGAAGTGGTTGCCCGTAATATCCATTATCTTTCAGAGCGTCGTGATGGCCCTTTTATTCCGGTCAATTGCGGCGCCATTCCACCGGAACTGTTGGAAAGTGAGCTGTTTGGTCATGAGAAAGGTTCTTTTACCGGCGCCATCAGCTCCCGTAAGGGGCGTTTTGAACTGGCCGAAGGCGGCACTTTGTTCCTCGATGAAATCGGCGATATGCCGCTGCAGATGCAAGTCAAGTTGCTGCGGGTGTTGCAGGAGAGAGTGTTTGAACGTGTGGGCGGCAACAAGGCGATTAACGCTGATGTACGGGTAGTTGCCGCGACTCACAGAAATCTGGAAACCATGATTGAAGAAGGAGAGTTCCGCGAAGACCTCTTCTATCGTCTCAATGTATTTCCCATCGAAATGCCGCCCCTTAGTGAGCGCCGGGATGATATCCCGCTGTTATTGCAGGAGTTGGTCAGCCGGGTGTTCAATGAAGGCAAGGGCCGGGTGCGTTTTACCCAGCGTGCCATCGATTCGCTTAAGGAACATGGCTGGTCAGGTAATGTCCGTGAACTGTCCAATCTGGTTGAGAGGTTAACTATTCTCTACCCGGGTGGCCTGGTTGACGTTAATGACTTACCGGTTAAATACCGTCATATTGATGTGCCCGAGTACTCGGTTGAGGTTAGCGAAGAACAACTTGAGCGTGATGCTTTGGCATCTATCTTCAATGACGAAGAACCGGTTGATCTGCCTGATACCCGTTTCCCCAGTGAGCTGCCGCCTGAAGGAGTCAATCTTAAGGATCTCTTGGCTGAGTTGGAAATCGATATGATACGCCAAGCACTGGATCAGCGGGATAATGTCGTTGCCCGCGCGGCTGAAATGCTGGGTATTCGCCGCACCACTCTGGTGGAGAAAATGCGTAAATATGGCATGAGTAAAGATTAATATCCTGATAATTTTGACTTTTAAGTTGGCATAAAGTCTGCATTAACCCTGTCAGCATCGTATTTTTGACGGGGTTTATATGTCCGCAAGCCCGCTGGCACAGCTCGAAACCATCTCTCATCATGGCCGCGAATGGATCCCGGTAAGGGAAGCCGCCAATATGTCCAATCGTATGGAGCATATTCTGCAGGCCATGCCTTCGGGCGTCGTTATCCTCAATGGTGACGGCTTGGTCAGCGAAGCCAACCCGGTTGCCGAATCTTTGTTGGGTGTTCCTTTGGTGGGTCAGCGCTGGCTCACTATTATCAATCGCGCCTTCGCGCCGCAAAAAGACGATGGTCATGAAGTTTCCCTGCGAAATGGCCGCCGGGTGAAGCTGGCTATTACGCCGCTGACACCTGAGCAGGGGCAGCTGATTATGCTGACCGATCTCACCGAAACCCGGCTATTGCAGCAAAACCTTTCCCACCTTGAACGCCTGTCTGCTCTGGGAAAAATGGTTGCCACTTTGGCGCACCAAATACGCACTCCGCTTTCTGCCGCTTTACTTTATGCCGCTAATTTGGGCAGCCCAAGGCTGGATACCGGCTCCAGAGAGCGTTTTCAGGGCAAACTGCTCGACAGACTTTCCGAGTTGGAACAGCAGGTCAATGATATGTTGTTGATTGCCAAAGGTAAGCAAGAGGAAGCCTGCGACAGAGTGCCTTTCTCGACAGTGCTGGAAAAAGTGATGGCCAACTGCGAGCCAATTGCCGCCAAGCGAAACGCCGAATTGAGTCTGCAACTTGAAGGTGACCGCGAGATGCAGGTCAATCTTCATGGATTGAGCTCTGCCATCAATAATCTGGTGATCAATAGCCTGGAAGCCGGTGCCACAAACGTCATTCTGCGCCTGAGCTGTGACCAGGCACTGCGCCTTGATGTGATAGATAACGGCAAGGGGCTTGATAGCAAGATGCAAAAACAGGTGTTGGAGCCTTTCTTCACCACCAAGCGTCAGGGCACAGGGCTTGGGCTGGCGGTGGTGCAGTCAGTCGTGCGCAGCCACGGCGGCAAATTGGATCTCAGCTGTGAGTTGGGCGCCGGTTGTACCGTTACGCTGACATTCCCGCTGATGACAGCTTCTCAAGGGGGGGCGGTATGAGCGAAGCAAAAATTCTTTTGGTGGAAGATGACGCCGCGCTCCGGGAAGCGCTGCTCGATACCTTGCTGCTGGCCTGTTACGAGTGTGTTGACGTCGCCAGCGCCGAAGAAGCGATAACGGCTTTGAAAGGTAATCGTTTTGACATGGTGATAAGCGATGTACAGATGGAGGGTATCGGCGGTATGGGGCTGCTGGATTATCTGCGTCAGCAACATCCGCAGTTGCCGGTCCTGTTGATGACGGCCTATGCCACTATTGATAATGCCGTCAGTGCTATCAAGTTGGGAGCGGTAGATTATCTCGCCAAGCCGTTTGCTCCTCAGGTGCTGCTTAATCAGGTGAGTCGTTATTTACGCCCCAAGGTGGTTAGTGGCAGCCCCGTAGTGGCTGATGAAAAGAGCTTGGCCTTGCTGGCATTGGCGCAGCGGGTAGCCGCTTCTGACGCCTCTGTGATGATAAGTGGCCCCAGCGGCTCGGGCAAAGAGGTGTTGGCTCGCTACATTCATCAGCACAGCCAAAGACCTGACGGGCCTTTTGTGGCGATTAACTGCGCTGCCATCCCGGAAAATATGCTGGAAGCCACCTTGTTTGGCTACGAGAAAGGCGCCTTTACCGGGGCTTATCAGGCTTGCCCCGGCAAGTTTGAACAAGCTCATGGTGGCACACTGCTGCTCGATGAGATTTCCGAGATGGAGCTGTCTTTGCAGGCCAAGCTGCTGCGGGTGCTGCAGGAGCGTGAGGTTGAACGCCTGGGGGGCCGCAAGACCATTAAGCTCGATGTCCGGGTACTGGCAACTTCCAACCGGGATCTGAAAGAGATGGTGGCCAAGGGCGAGTTTCGCGAAGATCTTTATTACAGGATCAATGTGTTCCCGCTTGCCTGGCCGGCATTGAATCAAAGACCGGCGGATATCATTCCGCTGGCCAAGCATCTGTTGGCACGCCATGCCGAAAATGCGGCAATTAACCCGGTTCCAGCTCTTAGCGATGCTGCCGTGCGGCGTTTGTTGGCCCACCGCTGGCCGGGGAATGTCCGTGAGCTGGATAACGTGATCCAGCGTGCACTGATCTTGAATCAAGGGCAGATAGAAGCCGGCGATATCATTATCGATTTGCAGGATGTTGCGCTGGGAGATACCACAGCCCAGGAAACGCCTGAGGCGCTCGGTGATGAGCTCAAGGCTCAGGAGCATGTGATTATTCTCGAGACTCTGGCCCAGTGTCAGGGCAGTCGCAAGCTGGTAGCCGAGAAATTGGGGATCAGTGCCCGCACTCTCAGATACAAGATGGCGCGCATGCGCGAGATGGGCATAGAGGTGCCCGCCTGAATATCCCCCAAAGCGGCCGTCAGGCCGCTTTCCAATCTTTATGTTTTTCCTCTGGCTCTGCTTGAATACAGGGCCTTTAGCTCTCTCAATCTTGATTATTCCACTTTTGGCAAACTAATTGCATAGAGTCCGGTAACCCAGATTTTTCGTCAATTCGCTGACGACAGGAGTGAGAAGATGCAAATAGGTGCCAATTCTTTATTGCAGGAAATGCAATCACTTAAAGGTGAAATTGCCCCAACGGGATTTCAGTCTTCGCCTGTACGTCAGGTGGGCAATACCTCAGGGGCCGACTTTAGCCAATTGCTGGCCCAGGCGGTCGGCAATGTCAGTGAGTTGCAAAGCACATCATCCAATCTGGCTACCCGGCTGGAGATGGGCGACACCACTGTGTCTCTGTCTGACACTGTTATTGCCCGCGAGAAAGCCAGCGTTGCCTTCGAGGCCACAGTGCAGGTGCGCAACAAGCTGGTTGAAGCCTACAAAGAGATTATGAGCATGCCTGTTTAAGGCCTGCTTGCATCACAGATCCCGGATAACAGGAACGCACAGTGAGCACAGAATTAGTAGCAGGATCCAATGTTTCCGCCGCTGGAACTACGCTGGATGGGGCCCAACAGGAAAACAAGTCGGGTGTATTGGGCTCCCTCGGGGGAGTGGATATGCTGCGGCAGATCACCATGATCCTGGCATTGGCTATCTGTCTGGCACTGGCGGTATTTGTGATGATTTGGGCTCAGGAGCCTGAATATCGGCCACTGGGCAAGATGGATACCCAGGAGATGGTACAGGTTCTCGATGTACTGGATAAGAACCGGGTGCCGTACAAGATTGAAGTCGATGTGATTACTGTGCCTGAAGACAAGTACCAGGACGTGAAGATGATGCTGAGCCGCGCCGGTATAGATTCCAGCGCCGATGCCAAGGATTATCTGAGCCAGGATTCCGGCTTTGGTGTCAGTCAGCGGATGGAACAAGCCCGGCTGAAGCAGAGTCAGGAGATGAATCTGGCGCGGGCGATTGAAGAGCTCAATAGTGTCAGCCGTGCCAAGGTGATCCTGGCGCTGCCAAAGGAAAATGTATTCGCCCGCAATCGCGCCAAACCCAGTGCCACAGTGGTGGTCAGTACCCGCAGGGGCGGTTTGGGCCAGGAAGAGGTTGATGCAATAGTAGATATTGTTGCCTCTGCAGTTCATGACATGGATCCTAGTCGGGTGACAGTGACAGACTCCAACGGCCGCTTGCTGAACTCAGGCAGTCAGGATGGGGTATCTGCCCGCGCCAGACGCGAGCTTGAGCTGGTGCAGCAAAAAGAAAACGAATACCGCAACAAAATTGACTCGATTCTGATGCCCATTCTCGGCCCGGAAAACTTCACCTCTCAGGTGGATGTCAGCATGGACTTCACCGCCGTCGAGCAAACTGCCAAGCGTTTCAACCCGGATCTGCCATCACTTCGCAGTGAAATGACAGTTGAAAACAACAGTGTCGGTGGCAGCAGTGGCGGTATCCCCGGAGCCCTTTCCAATCAGCCGCCGATGGAGTCCAATATTCCTGAAAACGCTGCCGATGCCGCAGAAAGCAGCAGTGCTACTTCAGGCAACAGCCATAGGGAAGCGACCCGTAATTTTGAGCTGGATACCACCATCAGCCATACCCGGCAGCAGATAGGTGTGGTACGCCGGGTCAGTGTCTCAGTGGCGGTCGACTACAAGGCTGGGGCTGCCGGTGAAAATGGGCAGGTCGCCAGAGTGCCTCGCACAGGTGAAGAGATGGCCAATATCCGCCGCTTGCTGGAAGGCGCCGTTGGCTTCAACAGCCAAAGGGGCGACATGATAGAAGTGGTGACTGTGCCCTTTATGGATCAACTGGTTGAAGACCTGCCTGAGCCACCTCTGTG
Organism: Shewanella sp. BJSY2023SW007; assembly: GCF_047314525.1. Classification (NCBI taxonomy): domain Bacteria; kingdom Pseudomonadati; phylum Pseudomonadota; class Gammaproteobacteria; order Alteromonadales; family Shewanellaceae; genus Shewanella; species Shewanella sp. BJSY2023SW007. Next base: position 9,946 of record NZ_JBKORL010000084.1, read on the forward strand.
GGAGCAGCCCTGGTTCTGGCGGGCGATGAAACTCGGCATAGGTGCCCTGGTGATTTTGGTACTTATCCTGTTCGTGGTGCGTCCCATGCTCAAGCGCCTCATCTACCCCGATGGCCAGAATATGCCGGATGAACCTGCGCTGGGGCACGAGCTGGCAGACATTGAAGATCAGTACGCTGCCGACACCCTGGGCATGCTCAACCGCCCTGAAAGTGAATACAGCTATGCCGATGACGGTTCGATTCTGATACCGGATCTGCACAAAGATGATGATATGATTAAGGCCATACGTGCTCTGGTGGCCAATGAACCTGAACTGTCCACCCAAGTGGTGAAGAACTGGTTGCAAGAAGATGCCTGAAAAAAAAGCGGATAAACCAGCCGAGAGCGGCTTCGACGTCAAGAATCTCAACGGGATTGAGAAGACCGCCATTTTGTTGCTGAGTCTCAGTGAAGCCGATGCGGCCTCTATTCTCAAACACTTGGAACCCAAACAGGTTCAAAAGGTGGGTATGGCCATGGCGGCCATGCAGGAGTTCGGCCAGGAGAAGGTGGTGGCGGTTCACAAGCTGTTTCTGGATGATATCCAGAAATACTCCTCCATCGGCTTTAACAGCGAAGAGTTTGTGCGCAAGGCACTGACTACCGCGTTGGGTGAAGACAAGGCCGGTAATCTTATCGAGCAGATTGTCATGGGCAGTGGCGCCAAAGGCCTCGACTCGCTCAAGTGGATGGACGCCAGACAGGTGGCGACTATCATCCAGAACGAACATCCGCAGATCCAAACCATTGTTTTGTCCTATCTTGAACCGGATCAGGCGGCGGAAATCTTTGCCCAGTTCCCGGAAAACACCCGTCTCGATTTGATGATGCGTATCGCCAACCTCGAAGAGGTACAACCTGCAGCACTGCAGGAGCTGAACGACATCATGGAGAAACAGTTTGCCGGTCAGGGTGGCGCCCAGGCGGCCAAGATGGGTGGTTTGAAGGCTGCTGCCAACATTATGAACTACCTGGATACCGGGGTGGAGAGCCAACTGATGGAAACTCTGCGCGAGTCCGACGAAGAGATGGCGCAGCAGATCCAGGACTTGATGTTCGTGTTCGAAAACCTCATCGATGTCGACGACCGTGGTATTCAGACGCTGCTGCGGGAAGTGCAGCAGGATGTACTGATGAAGGCGCTCAAGGGCGCCGACGAGCCATTGAAGGAAAAGATCCTCGGCAATATGTCCAAACGTGCCGCCGAATTGCTGCGTGACGATCTCGAGGCCATGGGGCCAATTCGTATCAGCGAAGTGGAAGTGGCCCAGAAAGAGATATTGTCCATCGCCCGTCGCTTGTCCGATGCCGGAGAGATTATGCTCGGTGGCGGCGGCAGTGAAGAATTCCTCTGACAGGCGAGTTTGAATGACTGACAAAAAGGTGTCCCACAACATTTTGCCGCCGGATGAAGCGGACGAGTTTGTTCATTGGCAGTTGCCCGATGTGGGTGACGCCATGCCGCTTAAGCCGAGTAATCTGTTTGGCTATAAGCCTGGACGCATAGAGCCCAAGGCCGCCGAAGAGGCTGTATCACCACCGACTTTGGCTGAAATCGAATCTATCCGCGAGCAAGCCGAGCAGGAAGGTTTTGCCGAAGGTAAGGAGCAAGGGCTGGCCAAAGGCCTGGAGGAAGGCCGTCTTCAGGGCTTGGAACAGGGCCACAGTGAAGGTTTTGCCCAGGGGCTTGAGCAAGGCCGGGAAGAAGGCTTGCAACAGGCCGCCGCCATGATAGAGCGTTTCGACGCCTTGCTCGCTCAGTTCGAGGCGCCGCTGGCGCTGCTGGATACCCAGATAGAAGAATCTTTGCTGACCTTGGTCGGCACTTTGGCGCGCAATCTTATTGCCCATGAGCTGAAGACCCACCCGGAACATATACTGGCGGCGCTCAGGCAAGGGATAGATGCCCTGCCTCTCAAAGAGCAGAAAGTGAATCTGCGCCTGCATCCCGAAGATATGGCTTTGGTCAGTGAGCTCTATGGTGAAGAGCAACTGACACGTAACCGCTGGACACTGGAAGCCGATCCCGGCCTCAACCGGGGCGATTGTGTGGTGGACAGCCAACGCTCGCAAGTGGATATGCGTCTGGAAACCCGTTTGGAAGGGGTGTTTGCCAATCTTGAAGCCGAACAATCCATGTTGGCGAAAAAGGCAGCCCAGCAGCAGGCCGCAATAGACGATAGGCCAAGCCTGCCTATACCGGACAGCGAGCAGGAGCAAACGCTTGCCGATGAACAAACTGCCGCGATAAACGATAAGACAGAGACTGCAAGCCAAGAGGGCGAACAGCCCAGCGAAGGAGACACTCATGATGCAGCAGCGCCGAAGCCAACTGCTGAGTGAACTCAAACACTTGGCTGAAAAGCAGGCGCCGTTTCAAGCGGTTGCCAGCGGCCAGTTGGTGCGGGTGGTTGGCCTGACGCTGGAAGCCAGTGGTTGCCGGGCGCCGGTTGGTAGTCTCTGCGCCATAGATACTATGGCGGGTAAGCTTATTGCCGAGGTGATAGGTTTTGACGATGAGCTGCTGTATTTGATGCCGGTGGAAGAACTCAGGGGCGTGCTGCCCGGCGCCAAAGTGATGCCGCTCGGTGAGCAAACCGGGCTCAGTGTTGGTTTGAGTCTTCTTGGTCGGGTGCTGGACGGCAACGGCCAGCCGCTTGATGGTATGGGCGCCCTGCACACAGACGAACAAGCCTCGCGCCACAGCCCGGCAATCAACCCCTTGGCCAGACGGGCGATTACCGAACCGCTCGATGTAGGCGTCAGAGCCATCAACGCCATGCTTACCGTGGGCAAGGGCCAACGTATGGGGCTCTTTGCCGGCTCCGGCGTGGGTAAGAGTGTGCTCCTTGGCATGATGACCCGCGGCACCACGGCCGATATTATTGTGGTTGGCCTGGTGGGGGAGCGTGGCCGGGAGGTGAAAGAGTTTATCGAAGAGATCCTGGGCGCCGAGGGGCGGGCCCGCTCTGTGGTCATAGCCGCCCCGGCCGATACCTCCCCCTTGATGCGCCTTCGCGCCTGCGAAACCTCGACTCGGATAGCCGAGTATTTTCGCGATCTCGGCTATGATGTTCTGCTGTTGATGGATAGCCTGACCCGTTACGCCCAGGCGCAGCGGGAAATCGCCCTGGCGGTCGGTGAGCCGCCGGCAACCAAGGGGTATCCGCCTTCGGTATTTGCCAAGTTGCCCCGTTTGGTGGAGCGCGCCGGTAATGGCGGTGAAGGGCAGGGCTCGATCACTGCCTTCTATACTGTGCTTACCGAAGGGGACGATCAGCAAGATCCCATTGCCGATGCCTCGCGGGCTATTTTGGATGGTCACATAGTGTTGTCACGGGCCTTGGCCGACTCTGGGCATTATCCGGCGATAGATATTGAAGCTTCCATCAGTCGGGTGGCACCTATGGTGATAAGCGAGGGGCACCTGGAAGCGATGCGACGCGTCAAGCAGGTTTATTCGCTCTACCAGCAAAACCGGGATCTGATCTCCATCGGTGCCTATTCCCAAGGCTCGGATCCGCGTATCGATAACGCCATACGCCTGCAACCCGCCATGAACGCCTTTTTGCGGCAGGGGATGCGCGATGCCATCAGTTTCAGCGATTGCCAGCAGATGTTGGGGCAGCTTGCCGCCCAATGTAAGGTGTAATGCTATTGAGTGCGGGAGTTTGCGTGCTCGACAAAAATGCAGTGACAATAGGGGAGCCTGATCTCAATAGAGCGCCGGGTTAAGGCCCGCAAGGCAGGCAATTTTAAGGAATAGTATTACAGATGGCGAAACCCGATCCTTTGCACACTGTGTTGAAATTGGCGGTCGAAGCCGAAGAGCAGGCGGCACTGCAGCTTAAAGCTGCGCAAATGGAATGCCAGAGGCGTAAGTCTCAGTTGCAGGCGCTGCAGGAATACCGTCTCGACTATATGAAGCAACTCGATGCTCAGCAGGGGCAGAGCATTGGCGCCTCCTATTACCAGCAGTTTCATCGATTTGTGCGTCAGGTAGATGATGCCATAGGGCAACAACTTGCTGTGGTCGCCGAGGCCGATAAGCAGCGGGGCTATCGGCAGCAACATTGGCTGGAGAAGCAGCAAAAGCGCAAGGCGGTGGAGATGTTGCTGGAGAAAAAAGCTCTGCAGGCCGAAGCCAAAGCTGCCAAACAGGAGCAGAAACTGATCGATGAGTTTGCTTCCCAGCATTTTTTCCGTCGTAAGCTCAAGCATTGAGCCCATTCCGACATCCATTCCCGGACAATTCCTTGAGAATTCATTCTATATTTTTTGTTGGCGTGAATTTTGCTTTGTTTGAGACAGAGACATTAATTCTGACTCGGCCTATCTTTATCATTGAGGGCCTAGGTGCTGGAGGAAGGCATGCAGCAGTTATCCAATATCCTGTTCGGCAATGCAGGCAGCAAGGGAGTGGCCGCTACAGATGCGCTGCAATCAACTGATAACGAAGCTTTTTCTGCTGCTTATCAAGAGGCGCAGACTAAATTCTCATTCGACTCGCAAGGCGTTAAGCCGACATTTCCCGGCGGCAGTCTTGACAGTGAAAACTTCCATGCAAAGCAGGCTGTCGATGTCTCGCTCATTTTGGGGCAGATAGCCATGGGCAAGAACTTGCCGTCTGAAGACGGCACTATGGTCAACACTATGGCCACCAATATGGCCACCGAAGTCGATGAGCAAAGTCTGCTAACACAGATTGCCGCACTTACCGGGCTCAAGGAAGATGAGATCAAGGCCATGTCTCCCGAAGAACAGATACAGCTCCTGGAAAACCTTAAACAGAGTGGTGTCGAGCTTGGCATGTTAGCGACAGATAGCCTGGAAGGCGTAGAATTGATTACCGCTGACGAAAGCGACGAGAGTGAACAAGACAGCGCCCAATTGGCCGCTGCTGATGAGAAAGCGGCAAATAAAGGCGATAGCAAAGCCGAGGATGAAACCATAGATGCTCCTTTACTGGCTCTTGACAAGACGGCTGCAACGGCGGACAAGGCCAGGTCTCAGCAAGGCGAGCGACAAATGGGTTGGGCGGATGCTGATAAGTCAGTGCGTAAGGCGGCGACTCAGGATGGTATGGCTGCTGTGGCTCGTGAAGCAGTGCTTAATGCCGCTGAGGAAAAGAGTGACAAGATCTTGGCGCAAAGCGCAATTGCCGATAAGGCCAAGACAGATACTGCCGGCAAGTTGGACGCTGCGGTGGCCGCGGCGGCAACGTCTGTTGGCGCTGACGGCAAGAGTGACAAAGCTACGGCCAAGGATGTTCTGGCAGGCGTGCTGAAGGCGGAGGCGAAAAGTGTGCAGAGCGCTGCCGAGGTACGAAGCCCTGTGAGTGACGCCATACATCAGGCGCTCAAGGGCGATGCGGCATCAACCCAGACAGATATCAGTCCATTTCAGCAACAGCTGCATCAACAAGGATTACAGCCTCTCCAAAGGGGAGAGATGGCCCAATATCAACTGTCATTGAGGCAGGGGATGGAGCAATCACTGCAAACCGCCGATATGGTGCAGCGTTTTGCCCCCGTGATGCGGCAACAGTTGATTGCCATGGTCAGTAATGGTGTGCAACAGGCTGAAATTCGTCTCGACCCACCTGAGCTTGGTGCCATGATGGTCAGGGTTCAGGTGCATGGTGATCAGACTCAGGTGCAGTTCCATGTCACTCAAACTCAAACCCGGGACATGCTGGAGCAGGCCATGCCCAGGTTGAGAGAAATGCTGCAGGAGCAGGGAATGAACCTGGCCGATAGTCATATTTCCCAAGGGGGGCGTGAGCAAGGTGAGCAGCAAGGTGGCAATGGCGGTGCTTTTGCCCAGGAGACTGCCAACGGTGAAATTTCCGCCGAAGAAACGGTACAAAGCACAAATCACACAACAAGTTATGGCTCGGGTATAGATTATTACGCCTGAGCAGGTAACCTATAGGGATGGCATTTTTCCGCGGGCAGTGCGGTTGATTAAGGGATAGGAAAGAGGATGGCAGAGCAAGAAGAGCTTGAGCTGCAAGAGGCGCAGGCGCCTAAAAGTAAAAAGAAACTCTTTATCTTCGGTGGCATAGGTCTGGTGGTGTTGCTGCTGATTGGCGCTGGCTTGTGGTTTTTCCTGGGAGGCTCAGATGATTCTGTGAACGATGCGGCCAAGGGTGAGCAGGAAACCGAAGTCACTCAGGTCAACGACAGCAGGGAAGCCTTCTATGTCGCTATGCCCAGGCCGTTTCTGTTTAATTTGCCGGGAGCCAATCGCTCCAGGCTGGTGGAGATCAAGGTGCAGCTTATGGTGCGGGGCAGTGATGACGATGTCACTATCAGGAAGCATGTTCCATTGATTGAAGATGCACTGCTGACTACCTTCAGTGGTGCCGATGTCGAAAAGCTCAGCAGCCAGGCGGGTAAGGATGAGCTCAGGCAGTTGGCGCTGCTCAATGTGCAAAACACGCTGCAACCGGTGACAGGCCGAAAAGTGGTTGAAAAAGTGCTGTTTACCGGCTTTGTGATGCAGTAACAGGGACAAGAGGCGAAGGCAATATCGTGAGTGATTTATTAAGCCAAGACGAAATTGATGCGCTGCTGCATGGCGTGGACGACGTCGAAGAAGATGATTCGCAGGAGTCGACTCTTGAAGCTCAGTCCTATGACTTTTCTTCCCAGGATCGTATTGTCCGTGGCCGGATGCCGACCCTGGAAATTGTCAATGAGCGCTTTGCCCGTCATCTGCGGATCAGCATGTTCAACATGATGCGCCGGGCCGCCGAAGTCTCCATTAACGGCGTACAAATGCTCAAGTTTGGTGAATATGTACATACTTTGTTTGTGCCAACCAGCTTGAATATGGTGCGCTTTAGTCCGCTCAAGGGCACGGCGCTGATCACCATGGAAGCCAGATTGGTGTTCATTCTGGTGGACAATTTCTTCGGTGGTGATGGTCGCTTCCACGCCAAGATTGAAGGGCGGGAGTTCACCCCGACAGAGCGGCGCATAGTGCAACTGCTATTGAAGATCATCTTTGAAGATTACAAAGATGCCTGGGCGCCTGTGATGGATGTCGAATTCGACTATCTGGACTCAGAGGTTAACCCGGCGATGGCCAATATCGTCAGCCCGACCGAAGTGGTTGTGGTTAACTCCTTTCATATTGAGGTAGACGGTGGTGGTGGCGATTTCCACATCACCATGCCTTATTCTATGATCGAGCCAATCCGTGAACTCTTGGATGCCGGGGTTCAAAGTGACAAGCAAGATACTGATATGCGCTGGTCTCAAGCGCTGAAAGACGAGATCATGGATGTCGAGGTGGGGCTGGATGCGCGCTTGCTTGAAAAAGAGATGACCTTAAGAGACGTGATGGAGTTCAAGGCCGGTGATGTGATCCCGGTTGATCTGCCTGAGCATATAGTGATGAAGATTGAAGACTTGCCTACTTACAGATGTAAGTTGGGGAGAGTCAAGGAAAACCTGGCGCTGAAGATCTGCGATAAGATCCCGCGTCCGGAAACGGTCAAGACCGAACTGCAGCTGGTAACCCGCAAAGGGAAATCCAAGGATATCTCGGAAATATAAGGTGAGAGAGAATGAGTACTGAAGAGATGGACGATTGGGCTGCCGCCATGGCTGAGCAGGCTGAAGAAGAGGCCAAAGCGGTTGATTTGGATGAGCTGAAGAATGATGCCAAGCCCTTGTCGGAAGCGGAAGCCGCCAAACTGGATACCATTTTGGATATTCCCGTGACTATCTCCATGGAGGTGGGACGCAGTTTTATCAGCATTCGCAACCTGTTGCAGCTTAACCAAGGCTCGGTAGTGGAACTGGATAGAGTCGCCGGTGAACCTTTGGATGTGATGGTCAACGGCACCTTGATTGCTCATGGTGAAGTGGTTGTGGTCAACGACAAGTTCGGTATCCGTTTGACGGATGTGATAAGCCAGACAGAACGCATCAAGAAACTTAAATAAGCCGGTGGCCATGACTCAAACAACGACCCAGGCGGCAACCGCCTTGACTCACGACGGCGGCAACAGCCTGGCGACCATGGCCAGCATGATGGGTGGGCTTATCCTGGTACTGGCGCTGATTTTTGTGCTGGCTTATCTGGTTAAACGCCTTAATCTGGTGCCGGGCAGCCAATCGGCTATCAAGACGCTGGCGGTTACCCCGCTCGGGCAAAAAGAAAGGTTGGTGTTGGTGGAGCTGGACGGTCAGCAGTACCTGCTGGGAGTTACCGCGGCGCAAGTTTCCCTGGTGGATAAGCTGGAGCGGCCGGTGACCATAGACAACGAGAGCTTCGCCGCCAAGCTCAGACAAGCCAGGGTGAAACCATGATGAAATATTGGCCACTCCTGCTACTTCCCCTGATATTGTTGCCAGGCTTTGCTCAAGCTCAGGATGCGCTGTTTCCTGCGGTAACCGTGACTACCGGGCCGGATGGTTCGACCCAGTATTCGGTGACCATGCAGATCTTGCTGCTGATGACCGCCATGAGCTTCCTGCCGGCCATGGTGATTATGCTGACTTCTTTCACCCGTATCATAGTCGTCTTATCTATCTTGCGACAGGCGATAGGGTTGCAACAGACTCCCTCCAACCAGGTTCTTATTGGTATGAGCCTGTTTATGACCTTCTTTATCATGGCGCCAGTGTTTGACCGTATCTATGATGACGCAGTGCAGCCTTACATGAATGACAGCATGACCTTGCAGCAGGCATTCGATGCCGGACAATCGCCGCTTAAAAAGTTTATGTTGTCGCAGACCCGCACCACAGATCTCAACTCCTTTATTGAGATCTCAGGTTATCAGAATATCAACAATCCTGAAGATGCTCCCATGACTGTGGTGATCCCGGCCTTTATCACCAGTGAGCTCAAGACCGCATTCCAAATAGGCTTTATGCTATTCGTGCCATTTCTGGTACTGGATTTGGTGGTGGCCAGTATCCTGATGGCCATGGGTATGATGATGTTGTCCCCCATGATTGTTTCCTTGCCGTTTAAGATCATGCTGTTTGTACTGGTCGATGGTTGGACCCTGGTGATGGGTACACTTGCCGGCAGCTTCGGTTTATAGGAGGCATAAATGACTCCCGAAGCACTGATCGACATTTTTCGCGAAGCCCTGGCGGTGATTGTGTTGATGGTTTCGGCCATAGTGGTGCCCGGGTTAGTTATAGGTTTGATTGTGGCCGTGTTTCAGGCGGCAACCTCCATTAACGAACAGACATTGAGTTTTCTGCCCAGGCTCTTGATGACTCTGTTCGCACTCATGTTTCTTGGCCATTGGCTGGTACGCACCATGATGGAGTTCTTTATCGAGATGGTTCACAGGATCCCACAAGTGGTGGGCTGAACCATGGAGATACTGTTCGACAGCATTCAACAAACCCTGGCCGCCTATCTTTGGCCCCTGTTTCGGGTGGCCAGCATGTTGATGGTGATGGCGGTTTTTGGTGCCAATACCACGCCCGCCAGAGTCCGTTTATTGCTTTCGCTGGCCCTGACTGTGGCGATAGCACCTGTCCTGCCGCCCATGCCCGGGGTGGACCTTTTCTCTCTGGCGGCGGTATTTATTACTGCTCAGCAAATTCTTATCGGCACTGCCATGGGTTTTGTCACCTTACTTATCATGCAAACCTTTGTGCTGACCGGGCAGATAATCGGTATGCAGACCAGTTTGGGTTTTGCCTCTATGGTGGATCCCAGCTCAGGGCAGCAGACACCTGTGATAGGTAACTTCTTTTTGCTGCTCACCACCATGATCTTCCTGGCGGTCGATGGTCACCTGGTGATGATACGTATGTTGGTGGCAAGCTTTGAAACCTTGCCGGTATCCAATGAAGGGATAAAAATCGCCAATTATCGAACTCTGGCCGAGTGGGGCAGTTATATGTTTGGTGCCGCTTTGACCATGTCTATCTCGGCCATTGTGGCTTTGCTTACCGTTAACCTTTCTTTCGGGGTAATGACCCGGGCGGCGCCACAGCTGAACATCTTTGCCATAGGTTTTCCCGTCACCATGATAGGCGGGCTGATTATTCTGTGGCTGACGCTGGGGCCTGTAATGGCTCACTTCGATGAGGTTTGGCATGCGGCGCAGCTGTTGCTGTGTGACATGCTGGAGCTGACCTGTAATCTGGATGGAGTGCCCTGATGGCAGAAAACGAAGATGGGCAGGAAAAAACCGAGGAGGCAACCTCCAGGCGCTTGCAACAGGCCAGAGAGAAAGGGCAGGTTGCAAGGTCAAAAGAGTTAGGTACCTCGGCGGTATTATTGGCCGCAGCTATGGGTTTTGCCATGTTGGGGCCAAGTCTGGCTGCCAGTCTGGCCTCGGTCATGAGCCGTATCTTCTCCATGGAGCGGGATCAGATATTCGATACCAATAGTCTGTTCAATGTCTGGGGTATAGTTGCCGCCGAGCTGGGTTGGCCTATGGCCGGTTTTATTCTGTTTCTCGGTTTCGTGGCCTTTGTCGGTAATATTGTCCTCGGTGGTATTAGTTTCTCGGCTCAGGCATTTATGCCCAAGGGCAGCAAGATGAACCCCTTGAACGGCTTTAAACGTATGTTTGGGGTACAGGCGCTGGTGGAGTTGGCCAAGGGGATTGCCAAGTTTTCTGTGGTGGCACTATCGGCTTATCTGCTGCTGAGTTTTTATTTCGACGATATCCTGAGGTTGTCGCAGGATCACTTGCCGGGCAATATACGCCATGCACTGGAGCTCTTGGTATGGATCTTTATTTTGCTCTGCGCTTCGACCTTGGTGATAGTGGTGATCGATGTGCCGTTTCAAATTTGGAATCACGCCAAACAGTTGCGGATGACCAAACAGGAAGTCAAGGACGAGTACAAAGACACTGAAGGCAAGCCTGAAGTCAAAGGCCGTATTCGCCAGTTGCAAAGGGAGATGGCCCAGCGGCGGATGATGACCGAAGTGCCCAATGCCGATGTGATAGTGGTTAACCCTGAGCACTTTGCGGTGGCGATAAAATATGATGTCGACAAGTCACCGGCGCCCTTTGTGCTTGCCAAAGGTGTCGACGATGTGGCCTTTAAAATCCGTGAAATTGCCAGGGAGCACCAAGTCGCCATAGTGTCGGCGCCGCCATTGGCGCGGGCGATTTACCATACCACCAAGCTTAATCAACAGATCCCCGAAGGTCTTTTCACCGCTGTGGCCCAAGTGCTCGCCTATGTGTTCCAGCTCAGGCAATACCAAAAAGGCAAGGGCACACGGCCCAAACCCATTCCTCTCAATCAACCCATTCCGGATGAATACAAGCAGTATTGAGGTGAACTTGGCGTGAAACTTGCTGAACTCAGCCCAAGTGTCAAACTTCAGGCTAATAGTGAATGGATGTTAAAGCGACGCTCGGGCAACTGAGGCAAGTAAAACCGGCAAACTTCAAGGGCGTAGGCACGCCGCTTCTGGTGCTGGCGACATTGGCCATGATAGTTTTGCCTATGCCGGCCTTTCTGCTGGATATCCTGTTTTCCTTCAATATCGCTTTGGCGCTGGTGGTGCTCTTGGTGGCTGTTTATACCCAAAGGCCGCTGGATTTTGCCGCTTTCCCGACCGTTTTGCTGGTTGCCACTTTGCTCAGACTGGCGCTTAACGTCGCCTCTACCCGGGTGGTGTTGCTTGAAGGTCACAATGGTGGTGATGCCGCCGGTAAAGTGATTGAAGCCTTCGGCTCGGTGGTGATCGGCGGTAACTATGCCGTGGGTCTAGTGGTGTTCCTCATTCTGATTATCATCAACTTTGCCGTGGTGACCAAAGGTGCAGGGCGTATCTCTGAGGTAAGTGCTCGCTTTACCTTGGATGCTATGCCGGGTAAACAGATGGCGATTGATGCTGACCTCAATGCTGGGATCCTTAACCAGGAGCAGGCCAGGGTGCGCCGCGAAGAGGTGACCCGCGAGGCTGACTTCTACGGCTCTATGGATGGTGCCTCCAAGTTTGTTAAAGGGGACGCGATTGCCGGTATTTTGATCTTGGTGATCAATATTCTCGGTGGTTTCATCATAGGTATAGTCCAGCACGGGTTGAGTTTTTCCCAAGCGGTAGAGATTTACACCCTGCTGACCATAGGTGACGGCTTGGTAGCGCAGATCCCCGGGCTGCTGTTGTCGATAGCTGCGGCGCTGATGGTGACCCGCCAGAATGAGTCCGGCGATATGGGGCAGCAGGTCGTACAGCAGATGTTCGACAATCCCAAATCTTTGATGATCGCTTCGGCAGTGCTCTTTGTGATGGGAATAGTACCCGGCATGCCACATCTGGCATTTTTAACCTTTGCAGTACTGACCTCTGTGGGCGCTTTCTTTATCTATAAGCGCAATGAAAAGAACAAACAACAGGCGCTGGAGCTGGCCAAGAAAGGGCCGACCGAGAAAAGCCTTAGCGAACCCAAAGAACTTAGCTGGGATGATGTGCGTCATGTTGACACCATAGGTTTGGAGGTAGGTTATCGCCTTATTCCTTTGGTGGATAAAGGTCAGGGCGGCGAGCTTCTTGGCCGTATCAAAGGGGTTCGCAAGAAGTTGTCTCAGGAGCTGGGATTCCTGGTGCCGGCGGTGCATATCCGCGACAACCTGGACCTTTCCCCGAATGCCTATCGTATCTCCTTGATGGGGGTGGCCAGTGGTGAAGCCGAAGTGCGTCACGATTGCGAATTGGCAATCAACCCGGGCCAGGTATTTGGTAAGCTGGATGGCATAGAAACCAAAGATCCCGCCTTTGGTCTGGATGCGGTATGGATTGCACCCGAGCTCAGAGAACACGCCCAAACCCTGGGTTACACGGTTGTGGATGCCGCCACTGTGGTGGCCACTCATCTGAGCCAACTTTTGACCAACAACGCCTCCAAACTGCTGGGTTATGAAGAAGTGCAACAGTTGCTGGATATGCTGGCCAAGCATTCGCCCAAATTGGTCGATGGTTTTATTCCCGATGTGATGACCTTGGGGAATGTGGTTAAAGTGATGCAAAACTTGCTTAATGAAGGGGTGTCGATTCGGGATCTGCGTACCATAGTGCAAACTTTGCTTGAGTATGGGCCCAAAAGTAATGATACCGAGGTGTTGACCGCCGCCGTGCGTATTGCCCTCAAACGTATGATAGTGCAGGAGATAGCCGGTCCTGAGCCGGAAATCCCCGTCATAACTTTGGCGCCAGAATTGGAACAGATGTTGCATCAGTCAATGCAGGCGACAGGGGGCGAAGGTCCGAATATCGAGCCGGGACTGGCAGAGCGTATGCAACAGTCACTGGCAGGCGCAGCCCAGAAGCAGGAAATGGTTGGTCAGCCCGCCATATTGCTGACATCCGGCATGCTGCGTTCTACCCTGTCTCGTTTTGTTAAGCACACTATTCCCAATCTGCGGGTGATCTCTTATCAGGAGATCCCAGACGAGAAACAGATACGTATAGTGTCAGCCGTTGGCCAACAGGGGTAACCGAGAGTGAAGATTAAACGTTTTTTTGCCAAAGATATGCGCGCAGCCCTGGCTCAGGTGAAAGAGACTCTGGGCGCAGATGCCGTGATCATGTCCAATAAAAAGGTTACCGGCGGCATCGAAATAGTGGCAGCGGTTGATTATGACGACCCCAAGCCAGCAGCGGCACCAACCGCATCGCCTTTTATGGAATTGGGAGAGGATAAAGTCTCCCTCGGCGCTGGGCATGTACACACTAGCAGAAAAGCCAAACCAGAGCCTGTGGCCGACTCTTTGCAAGCTTTACTTGAGCGGCAACAGAGCCGTTTGAATGAACAGCTTGGGCAGCAAAGTAACGTCAAGGAACTCGAGATGCCGGCTTGGGCCCAAGGGCTTACTGAAGAGCACAAACCTGCACCACAGTTGCGGGAAAAGACACCGGAGCGGGTAAGCAAGGGCAACAGCGCCAAGCAACAGCAAGAGATGGAGGCCATGCGTGAAGAGCTGGCTTCGCTGCGCGGCTTGTTGACGCACCAGCTGTCCAGTCTAATGGCGGATCAGCGCAGCCGCACCGATCCCGTCGGCGCTATGCTGGAACGTAAATTATTGGAAGCTGAATTCTCCCCTGAAGTTGCCGAGCGTCTGGCATCGCTGAGTCAGCACTATCAAAGCGCTGAGCTTGGACATGCCTTGCCGCAAAGTCTGGCAAACCTGCTTGATAATCAGGGGGATGATTTAATGCGTCAGGGTGGAATTGTCGCCCTGGTCGGCCCTACAGGAGTCGGTAAAACCACGACATTGGCTAAACTGGCGGCCCGTTTTATTGCCCACCATGGCCCGGATTCCGTATTGTTGGTTACCATGGACCATTATCGCATCGGAGCCTTTGAGCAATTGGCAACTTATGGCAAAATAATGGGATGCCCGGTGAAGCAAGCTCATGACCTCAATGAGTTGGAGCAGATACTGTATCAGTTCCGCAGCCGGAAGCTGGTTTTGATAGATACCGCTGGTATGGGTCAAAGGGATATGCGCCTGTACCAACAACTGGATAATCTTGCCGCCAATACCCGTTTGCCTATTCGTAGCTATCTGGTGCTCTCGGCGACCGGCCAACGTCGGGTGCTTGAAGAGGCGGTAAGTCATTTCCAGCGAATTGATCTCGCGGGGGCGGTTTTAACTAAACTTGATGAGTCCGTCTCTTTGGGGGCCGCGTTGAGCGTGTTGATCCAAAGTGGATTATCATTAAGTTATATTACTGATGGTCAAAGGGTTCCTGAGGATATGCAGGTCGCCGATACCCTGACCTTGGCCAAGCAGGCATTGGCCATACTGAACAAGACTGAAGCAAGTCATTTTAATAATAAAGCCAGGTCAGAAGAGATGACCTATGCATTTGAGTAAAGCTATGACCCGGGACCAAGCGAGCGGTTTACGAATGATGAATCAACCAAATAACGAAAAAGTAAAAGTAATTGCCGTGACCGGAGGCAAGGGGGGCGTGGGTAAAACCAGTGTCTCCATCAATACTGCGGTTGCTCTGGCAGAAAAAGGCAAACGTGTCCTGGTTTTGGATGCTGACTTAGGGTTGGCTAATGTGGATGTGATGCTCGGCCTACGCGCCGAACGCAATTTGTCCCATGTGCTATCGGGAGAGTCTGAACTTGATGATATTATCGTTCGTGGCCCAAAAGGAATAGGCATTATTCCTGCCACCTCGGGCACCCAGGCCATGGTCGAACTGACTGCGGCACAGCACGCCGGGCTTATCCGCGCCTTCAGCGAAATGAAAACCCAGTTTGATATCTTGGTAGTCGATACGGCCGCCGGGATCTCGGATATGGTACTCAGCTTCTCTCGTGCATCACAGGATGTACTCGTGGTTGTCTGTGATGAACCCACCTCTATTACCGATGCTTATGCGCTGATTAAGATACTCAGTCGTGAGCATGGTGTGTTCCGCTTCAAAATTGTCGCAAATATGGTACGGAGTTTGCGGGAAGGGATGGAGTTATTTGCTAAGCTCAGTAAAGTAACAGACAGATTTTTGGATGTGGCACTTGAACTTGTGGCAACTATCCCGTTCGACGAGAATCTGCGTAAGTCGGTGCGGAAACAGAAACTGATAGTGGAAGCTT
This sequence comes from Shewanella sp. BJSY2023SW007, assembly GCF_047314525.1. Taxonomy (NCBI): domain Bacteria; kingdom Pseudomonadati; phylum Pseudomonadota; class Gammaproteobacteria; order Alteromonadales; family Shewanellaceae; genus Shewanella; species Shewanella sp. BJSY2023SW007. The sequence goes on from NZ_JBKORL010000084.1 coordinate 25,556, forward strand.
ATCCCAAGTCTCCGGCCAGTATTGCTTATCATGGACTGGCAAACAAGATTATGAGCTGGCCTATACCTCAGCAACCTGGGGGGCATCTCGAGTTTTTTGTTGAGCGCTTGGTTCAAAGGACAGATTACCGAGAGGATGGTACGAGTGAATAAAGCGGCTGCATACGCAGGTTTAAACGATAAGACACAGATCGTTGAGCATTATGCACCGCTGGTAAAACGAATAGCCCATCATCTGCTTGCCCGTCTGCCTGCATCGGTTCAACTCGATGACCTGCTGCAGGCCGGCATGATGGGATTGCTGGAAGCTTCATCCAAGTTTGATGGCAGCAAAGGCGCCAAATTTGAGACCTTTGCCGGGATCCGCATCCGTGGCGCCATGATAGATGAGATACGCCGTGGCGACTGGGTTCCGCGCTCGGTTCATCGCAATAACCGGCGAGTCGCTCAGGTGATGGATGAGCTTGAACAGGAGTTGGGGCGGGATGCCCGTGATAGTGAAATTGCCGAGCGATTGGAGATGTCGTTGGATGAATATCATCATATTCTCAATGATGTTTCTACCGGTAAAATCATAGGAATAGAAGATTTGGGGGTAGCGCCCGATGTGTTGATGTCGGAAGATATGCCGGCAGATGACACTTTTGAGGGCCTGGCTCAAAGCCAATTCCAATCAGCCTTAACCGATGCCATTAAGCGCTTGCCAGAGCGCGATGCCTTGGTTTTGTCGCTGTATTATGACGAAGCACTGAATTTAAAAGAGATTGGTGTCATTCTTGAGGTAAGTGAGTCCCGGGTGAGCCAGATCCATAGTCAGGCCATGCTGAGGCTGAAAGCCAAACTCAAGCATTGGACACAAGCGTAATTAATGATTGAGCAACTTATAAGTATGTCAGCTCACCGGAGGAAACCTTGGACAAGAATATGAAGATTCTTATCGTTGACGACTTTTCAACGATGAGACGGATCATTAAGAACTTGTTGCGAGACCTGGGGTTCAATAACACCCAGGAAGCAGACGATGGTTCAACAGCTCTGCCTATGCTGCAAAAGGGCGACTTTGACTTCGTCGTGACCGACTGGAATATGCCTGGGATGCAGGGAATCGATCTGCTCAAGGCGATTCGCGCCGACGAGCATCTCAAACATATCCCTGTGTTAATGGTAACTGCCGAAGCCAAACGTGAACAGATTATTGCGGCGGCTCAGGCCGGCGTGAATGGTTATGTTGTTAAGCCTTTTACCGCGGCTACGTTGAAAGAGAAATTGGATAAGATTTTCGAACGGCTCGGTTGAGTGGGGTGATGCAATGAAAGCAGAGACATCCGGGCTGGTGACTTTGGAGCAGGCACAGGAATTGGTTGCCCTGCTCAGTCAGGGAGAGCAGGACAAGGCCGACGAATTGCTGCGGGAACTGGCGGCTCCCCTGCAAAGGGATCTGTTCGAAGAAGTCGGTAAGTTGACCCGCCAGTTGCACAACGCCTTAGTGGATTTTCAGGTAGATAGCCGCCTTATTGAGCTTGCCAACACTGATATCCCAGACGCCAAAGAACGCCTTACCTATGTCATTGATATGACAGAGCAAGCAGCCAACAAAACTATGGACGCAGTCGAAGAATGCTTGCCTTTGTCGGATGCTCTGAGTACCAATCTGCAAAATGTCAAACCCGCCTGGGATAAGCTGATGCGCCGTGATTTGGCCTTGCATGAGTTCAAGGGCCTGTGTCATGACGTACAACACTTTATGCAACAGAGTGAAGCCGATGCTTGTCGGCTGCGGGAATTACTGAATCAGATACTGATGGCTCAGGATTTTCAGGATTTGACCGGACAGATGATCCGTCGGGTCATAGAACTGGTGCGGGAAGTGGAAAACAGCTTGGTTTCTTTGCTGACCGTGTTCGGTGAGCAGCCGCTGGATGATCTCTGTGGCGCTGAGGATAAGAGCATAGAGGCAGAAGGTCCCATACTGAACGCAGAGCAACGCGAAGACGTGGTGAATGGTCAGGATGAAGTCGATGATCTGCTATCAAGTCTGGGTTTCTAATTAGGAGTCAATTTAATGGCCTTTGATGTTGATGAAGAGATACTCCAGGATTTTTTGATTGAAGCTGGCGAGATCCTTGAGCTGTTGCAGGAACAGCTGGTATCTCTGGAAAATAATCCGGAAGATACAGATTTGCTCAACGCCATCTTCAGGGGATTTCACACGGTCAAAGGCGGTGCAGGATTCCTCGGGTTAGGGCCCATGGTGGATGTCTGCCACGAGGCAGAAAACACCTTCGATTTATTGCGTACCGGTAAGCGCAGTGTCAACTCCGAGTTGATGGATATCATACTGCAAGCGTTGGACACGATTAACACCATGTTCAACCAAACCCAGTCCGGTCAGGAGCAGGAAGCTGCAGATGAAGTGTTATTGGCGAAACTTAAGCTGCTTAGCTCAGGTGCGCCTTTGCCTTCAGAACAGGCTCAGGCGGAAACGCCTGCCGCAGTTGAAACCGGCGATGAGAGTGTTGATGAGTTATTTGATGGCATGCTTGATAGCGCCGCGGTGGAGCTGTTTGAGGAGCCAACTTCACAATCCCCCGAGACATCGAACCAAAGCGGTGCAGCCAGTATAGATGAAATCGATGAAGCCGAGTTTGAAGCCTTGCTGGATGCCTTGCATGGTTCAGGCAAGGGACCTTCTGCCGGTAGTACTCCGGCCCCGAGTAGTGATGCTACCAACTCCAGCGACAGCGCCTCTGTAAGTTCTTCTTCGGATGACATCACTGACGATGAATTTGAACGACTGCTCGATGAGTTGCATGGTAAGGGGCAGTTTGCCGCGGCGCCTGCAGCTAACAGCGCAGTCGTTGAGGAAGCCGCATCTGCCAGTGTCGATGCCGATGAAATCTCCGATGATGAGTTTGAAAAGCTCCTCGATGAGTTACATGGCAAAGGCGCCGGTCCAGGGGCTAAAGCCAGTGGTTCAGAGCCTGCTGTATCCCAACCCTCGGCATCTCAAGCTTCTACATCTCAAGTAGCCCAGTCCAAAGCGCCTGCAGCGGCTACACAAAAGGTCACAGCTGCAACTGCCAAAGTCGAGGCTCCTAAAGCCGCCGCCAAACCTCAGGCCAAGTCTCCAGCTGTTGCTAAAGAGGCTACACCTGCCAAGGCTGCAGCCAGCGTGCCGCAGGGGGAAACCACAGTTCGGGTTGATACGGCTCGTCTGGATGAGATCATGAATATGGTCGGTGAGCTGGTATTGGTGCGTAATCGCCTGGTCAGTCTTGGGATATCCCGTGAAGACGAGGAGATGTCCAAGGCGCTGGCCAATCTGGACCTAGTGACTTCCGATCTGCAGGGTGCTGTGATGAAGACCCGGATGCAGCCGATTAAGAAAGTATTCGGTCGTTTCCCTCGGGTGGTTCGCGATTTGGCCCGCAGCCTCAATAAAGAGATAGATCTGCGGATGATAGGTGAAGACACGGATCTGGATAAGAACCTGGTCGAAGCCCTTGCTGACCCTCTGGTGCACCTGGTGCGTAATTCAGTGGATCATGGTATTGAAATGCCTGATGTACGTGAGGCCAATGGTAAACCCAGAACCGGGGTGATTACCCTGGCAGCCAGCCAGGAAGGTGATCATATTCTGCTTAAAATTGAGGATGACGGCGCCGGTATGGATGCTGGAAAACTCAAAGAGATTGCTATTAGTCGTGGCGTGCTGGATGAAGACAGCGCTGCCCGTATGTCCGATCAGGAAGCCTATAACCTGATTTTCGCCCCCGGCTTCTCGACCAAGGTAGAGATTTCTGATATTTCCGGCCGTGGGGTGGGGATGGATGTGGTTAAGACCCGTATCACCCAACTTAACGGCTCTGTACATATCGATTCAGCCAAAGGTAAAGGCACCCGTCTGGAGATTAAGGTACCCTTGACCTTGGCGATTATGCCCACTCTGATGGTGGAAGTTGCCAAGCAAGTGTTTGCCTTGCCGCTCTCCAGTGTGAATGAAATTTTCCATCTGGATCTGACCAAGACCAATATAGTGGATGGACAACTGACGGTAATTGTCAGGGAAAAAGCGGTGCCGCTGTTCTATCTCGAACGTTGGCTTAGCCGTAAACCCATGAGCTTCCAACATGGTGACAAGAAGCATGGCCATGTGGTTATAGTGCAGCTTGGCACTATGCAGATAGGCTTTGTGGTGGATGCCCTGATAGGTCAGGAAGAGGTGGTGATTAAACCGCTGGGCTCCATGTTGCACGGTACGCCGGGGATGGCGGGGGCCACTATAACATCGGACGGCGGTATTGCGCTGATCCTCGATGTACCAGGATTATTGAAGCACTACGCCAAGTCCAAGCGTTGAAGTGCTGTATAAGGATTTAAATGACCATTAAAGTTTTGGTTGTCGATGATTCGAGCTTCTTTCGACGACGAGTCAGCGAAATAGTCAATCAGGATCCTGAGCTTGAAGTGATAGGAATGGCCAATAACGGTGCCGAAGCCGTTAAGCTGGCCGCTGAGCTCAAGCCTCAGGTAATCACCATGGATATTGAAATGCCGATAATGGACGGAATAACCGCCGTGCGGCAGATAATGGCCACTCATCCGACACCTATCCTGATGTTCTCCTCTTTAACCCATGATGGCGCCAAGGCGACCCTGGATGCGCTGGACGCCGGGGCTTTGGATTTTCTACCCAAGCGTTTTGAAGATATTGCCACCAACAAGGATGAAGCGATTCGTTTGCTGCAGCAAAGGGTCAAGGCGTTGGGACGCAGGCGGATATTTCGCCCCATAGTTCGGCCGAACGTAACATCTACGCCTGCTGGTTCGTCAAACCGACCAGCAGCGTCAAGCAGTTTGCAGCGCCAGAGCTCTACAGCAGCAAGTATCGCTGCCAATCGCCAATTGCAGAGACGCAATACGGGGGCGGCGCCTGCAAGAGCCAGCGGCAAGCAATATAAATTGCTGGTGATAGGCACTTCCACCGGTGGGCCTGTGGCATTACAGCGAATATTGACCCAGTTCCCGGCGGACTATCCACATCCCATTTTATTGGTGCAGCATATGCCGGCAGCTTTTACACCGGCCTTTGCCAGCAGGCTTAATGGTTTGTGCAAGATAGAAGTCAAAGAAGCTGTCAACGGTGACATGCTCAGGCCCGGTTGCGCTTATCTTGCGCCCGGCGGCATGCAAATGATGCTGGAGCGTTCAGGGGCCTCAGGCCGGATTAAAATTCTCGCCGGCAATGAAGACATGAATTACAAGCCCTGTGTCGATATCACTTTTGCTTCGGCTTCCAAGGCGTTTGGTGGTGATGTTTTGGCGGTTATCCTGACGGGAATGGGCGCCGATGGCCGTGAAGGGGCGCGCATGCTCAAAGGTGTTGGCGCTACCATCTGGGCCCAGGATGAAGCTTCCTGTGTTGTTTATGGTATGCCGCAGGCAGTGACAACCGCCGGTATCTCCAGCCAGTCCATTTCGCTGGATAATATGGCTGAAGCGATATTGCGAGAGTCGGCTCGTGGCTGATAACGAAACGCGCATACTGGGATACCGGTTGGCGCTGTTTTTATGTTTGGTTGCCCTGTTGGTTGTGGCTGCACTTTACTGGGATTTGCGACAAAAGAACCAGCAACTGAGTGAGGAAGTCACCCAGCTTGAGTCGTCCCAAGTGCTCTTGATGGTGCCGGATGAACAGGCGGCGATTATTGCCGATTGGATGAGCCGTCATCCGCAGCAGACTGCATCCTTATTGGATGTGATTAGACCTAAGGTGGCATCGGGGGCAGAGACGGCAGCGGATGTATCGCCTCAAGTGCAAGCTCCCCGGGCTGCAGCGACCGCAGAGAACCCTGAAAAAATAACGGTTCAAGGCACTGCTGTAACGCCAGCGCCCCAAGCTGAGACTGAAGATGCCAGGGTGACGGAGTTGGAAAATGGCGTAAAAGTAATACGTTTACCTCACGGTGGGATCCGGGTCACTACCCGTGAAGAGGGTAATGAGTAGCCGTACAAGACAAGAACGACAATAATAGTGGCTCGTTTCACGAGTTGGCCGACAAGGCGAGAATAAGGGGCAGAAAGTGAAGGTCTGGACCATTGCAAACCAAAAAGGCGGAGTGGGCAAAACCACAACAGTAGCCAGTTTGGCGGGCACGCTGGCCAAGCGTGGTCAGCGGGTTCTGATGATAGACACAGATCCCCATGCTTCGCTGGGTTACTATTTGGGCATAGATTCGGAAGAGGTGCCCGGCTCATTATATGACCTGTTTCTGGCTCATAAGCAGCTTGACACCTCTTTGGTAAAGCAGCATGCGGTTCCCACCTCGGTTGAGGGAGTCGATCTTTTGGCGGCAACTATGGCGTTGGCCACTTTGGATCGCGCCCTTGGTCACCAGGAAGGCATGGGGCTGGTGCTGCGTAATATTCTCAAGTCGGTTGAGGATGACTATGATGTCGCCTTGGTCGACTGTCCTCCTGTGCTGGGGGTATTGATGGTCAATGCTCTGGCAGCCAGCCAACATATAGTGATCCCGGTTCAGACCGAGTTTTTGGCGATTAAAGGCCTGGATAGAATGATCAAAACTATGGAGCTGATGGGGCGCTCGAAGAAGATCCGCTACAGTTACTCCATAGTGCCAACCATGTATGACAGACGCACCAAGGCTTCGCCCGCAGCTTTGCAGCATCTCGGCGAGGTATACGGCGATACCTTATGGCCGGATGTGATCCCTGTGGATACCAAGTTTCGCGACGCCAGTTTGGCCCACCTGCCGGCGTCCCACTATGCCCCCAACACGCGGGGGGTGAAGGCCTACGAGCGTTTGCTCGATTATCTGCTGGCGGGGGAGTTTAATCATGTCAAAATCGGTTGATGAGACTGTTTTTGATTATTTCAACCTGTTGCTGACTGAGTCTGACCCGGCAGCCCAAACGACACCCACTGGGTTAAGGGATAATACTGCTGCGCCAATAGAGGCTGAGCCCAAGATGACGGTCATTTCCCGGCCTGATACAAGTGCCGAGCAATATCCGGCAGCGCAGAAGACGCCGACACTTAACCGCAATGCGCTGGAGCAGTTGTTGGCGCCAGTGTTTAAAGAGGCGGTTGCTGAGACGAAAGCGGCTGAAGTGGCTACAGAAACGCCGTTGAAAACGGTTAATAAGCTTGAACCGCAGGTGGAAGCTATTGCCGGACAGTTGAATGTTCAAACTGATGCCGCCGTGAGCGAACAGGCTCAGCTCCAAGAGCTAACAGAGCCTGAGCGACAGGAAGTGGTGCAATTGGAGACGCAAGTCGGCGCACCGGCAGTGCCTCTAGAACCGCTTAAGGATCAACTGGAAGACGAGTTTCAAGTATTGTTCTTTAAAGTGGCGGGACTGACATTGGCGGTGCCGCTGATAAGTCTGGGCGGTATCGTCAGAATAGAGCGTATTAATCATATTTTTGGACGCCCAAGCTGGTTTATGGGGGTTCAGGGCTACCGGGATTCACAACTGAATATCGTTGATACCTGTGCCTGGGTTATGCCGGAAAAATACGACGATAAACTGGCGCAATCCGTAAATTATCAATATCTTGTAGTATTGGAAAACAGTAATTGGGGTTTGGCTTGTGAGTCTTTGGTCAATGCGGTCAAAATTGACAAGTCGCAGGTCAACTGGCGAGGCAGTCAAGGTAAACGCCCCTGGTTGGCCGGAGTAGTGAAAGAACAAATGTGTGGCATTTTACATGTGCAGGCATTGATTGAAATGCTCAATGCCGGGTTAGGTTGTCAGGATCCGATAGACTGAGGTAAATATGACTGATTCAAGAAATGTAGCAGCGGTATCTGCAAGCAAGGACGATGCCGTTCTCCAGTGGGTAACCTTCAGGCTGGATAACGAAACCTATGGCATCAACGTGATGCAGGTTCAGGAAGTATTGCGTTATACCGAAATTGCCCCGGTTCCGGGGGCTCCTCACTATGTATTGGGGATCATCAATCTGCGCGGTAATGTGGTGACTGTTATTGATACCCGCTCGCGTTTTGGCTTACCTTCCTCAGAAGTGGACGACTCTACCCGAATCGTAATTATCGAAGCGGAAAAGCAGGTGATAGGTATTTTGGTCGACAGTGTGGCTGAAGTGGTTTATCTGCGCCGTTCTGAAATCGATAACGCGCCGAATGTGGGTACCGAAGAGAGTGCCAAGTTTATTCAGGGCGTCAGCAACCGTGGTGATGAGCTATTGATCTTGGTCGACTTGGACAAGCTGCTTTCAGATGATGAATGGGCCGAGTTGGCACAGATCTGATAGGCCTTGGTGGAAAAGGAGTTTTAACCCATGATGGGCGATGGTTTCTTGATCGCTGCGCTGGTATATGTCATTGCCTGTCTCGGACTGGTGCTGTACCTGCAAAAACAAAGCAACAAGCTCAGGAACAAGGTTGAGGCGTTAACTGTCCTGGTCAAGGAAAGCGACCGACAAAGAGAGTCCTTCAAGCGGGAGCTGCAGGAGCTGCGTAGCGGTACCATAGGCGTTGGCCGTCGGGTGTTGGAGCTTGAAAAACGTCTCGCGCAGCAAAATGCTCGTCTGGATGAGTCAATGCAGCAGGACCCTCAGGCCAAGCTATACAGCCGGGCAATGAAAATGGTGCAACTGGGAGCCGGTGTCGATGAGCTGATCCGTGAGTGTGAGCTACCCAAAGCGGAAGCTGAACTCTTAATTCGCTTGCATGGCAAGACAGCCCGGGCCTGATAATCAACCAAATAAAAAGAGCGCATCTTGGATGCGCTCTTTTTATTTCTATCGTAATGAAAACGAATGAATCCCCTTCAAGGTGTTGCAGCTTTCAAGGTAACCCTTTGCCTGTGTTAGCTCTCTTTCTTTAGGCCTTGTCGACAATTCTTTGATGCAGGTTATTCCACTGCTCGGGAAACTTGCCATCCAGCATATAGACAAAAGCGATCAGCTCAGCGATCAGTTGATAGAGTTCCTTGGGGATCTCTTGTCCTAACTCCAGCATTTGCAGAAAATCACTTAAGTAAGGATCTTGATGGATATGAATACCCGCCTCTTTTGCCAAAGCGATAATCTCTTCAGCCAGCAGATCTTGCCCTTTGGCGGTGATTTTGGGCGCAGTTTTGCCATCATAACTCAGGGCCACCGCCTGACGAGGTTTGTTTGGCTTGTCGTTTGAATCTTCGGACATGGTCTTTCCTCAGGCCTTCAGTTGTACCAGGTAATGATCGCCGGGCAACAGGGACGCGGGTACAGGGGCAACGTGGGCGTTCAATTCATTGGGAGTGAGTCCTAACTGAAGCAACTTTTGCGACAGTGGTTGCAGGAAATTACTGACTCTATTGATCAGGGTTTGGGTGCTGCCGATAAACTGCAGGTCGACCTTGGTATCCTTCACTTGCGCTTTAATGAGCAAGGAGCCCATTCCCAGGTTAAACTTGAGCTGCAACTGCCAGGCTTTGTCTTTGTCCGTGTCCTGATCCGACTCTTGATGCTCGAACTTGCCTTCCAGTTGCTCATTTCTTTGGTTGAGATAGTAGGGCAGCATAAAATACCAGCATTGACCGCCGTTATCTGTATTGGCCTGTTGATAGAGTGCTACCGCTTGAGACATTTGTTGTAGGGCGTCCAGTGTACCTTGCTTTTCCAGCGAGGCCAGTTGGTAATTTTGCAGACCGGATTGACTTTGCAACCCTTCTAAATATTGCCTCAAACGCTGAGGTACACTGAGGTTTTGATTGCCGGCCCTGATGCCAAGCAACAGCTGAAACAAGGTGGTAATGGCACCGGCTTGTGTCAGCGTTTGCGACGGTGCTTGTTGGTGGGTTAGTTGTAATCCAGTGAGGCCCAGTAGTTCAGCTCTCAGCAAAGAGGGCTCGGTCAGTTCACTCAGGGGGACAGGCGATAACGCCGGTAGCTGCTTGAGTAGCTCTGTCGCCTGGTTGTATTTGACTTCAAGAGCCATCGCCTCGGCCCTCGGCATGGCTCCGGCTTTGTTAAAGGCGCGCTGAAGAAAGTTGAGTTCGGGCGTTTTCGGCGCCTCTGATGTTACTTTATCGGATCTTGTCCTAGTCGTTGGTTTTTCCGTTGGGGCGGTTGGTTTTTCTGCTGTAGTCGTCCTTGCCAACTGTTGTAAAGCCTGAAGTGAAGCTTTGTCTGTCCTTGGTAAAACAGCCGCTCTTGACTCAACCAAGCTTATTTTATCAAGTGTTTGCTGTGTCAAAGGTAATGCAGCTGTCGATACCTTACTGCCAGGCGCCGTTATTGAATTGGTTTTGGAGTCAATACTCGCTCGGGTCTCTGAGTTTATTTGCGGCGCTTGAGCTTTGGGTTGTTGCTCCAGAAGTTTGATTAACCTGGCATAGGTTTGGGCGAGTTCCGGCTTGGTTATCAGACGCTCATTTGCCACATCGGTCGTTGTTGTTGACAAAGCAGGGGCCGGCGATAGCTTCACATCCAGTCTTGCGTTAATAGGGCTTAATTCCAGCTGCAGCCCTTGATTGTTGCTGATGACCTTGGCGACATATTCTCCTGCCGGTAGTTGTAACTGCGCCGGAAAGGCTATGCTGGTACCGTTGGCAAAGCGCATATCAGCCTGAGAAACAGTTAACATGGGTAGCGGGTAGCCTTGTGGTCTGGCTGCCAACTGTTGCAGTACGGTTTGGCTGATGCCATTTTTGGCTGCCAGCTGCATCAGTGCATCCGGCAGCTTTATCTGTACTTCATTCGCCAGCCACAGCAATTGCACCGGCCTGCCTTGAATAATCTCCCCTAAGGGACGGGTCAGCTCCAGCAGGGCAGTATTGGACTGATATATAAGTGCTTTAGCTTGTGTGTTGGCCTGAGGTTCGACGAACTGCAATTGGTACTGAATATTTTGCAACTCTAATCTGAGCTCGCTACCTAAATCCACTACAGTTACCGGTAACAGCGGAATAGACACGTTTGTTTGAGAGGAAGGCCCTGGCCCTGAAGGCGGGATTGTACCTTTGATTGGATCCATTGTTGCAAACCCCACTCCTCTAGTTGATTTCTTGATGGGCAATCGTAAATTTAAATTTGATCTATTTCCTCAGCGAAGTATCCTTATCCGTCCGAATCGGCATTGGTAGAAGGTTGATTGTCGCACTGGATAATCTTGTTATCGGCGCATAGTAATCAAAGCTTTAACAGTTTTTCGGTTTGACTACAGTGGTACTTATACAAAGAGAGTGATATGAAGTTTAAATGGATTCTGATGCTTGCGGCTGCCCTGGGGGTTCATTCGGCAGTGGCTGCAGAAAGCGGTGAAGGAAAGAATACACAGGACGTACGCATCAGCTACAGTGACCCGCGGGATCCTATCGAAGGGTTCAACCGAGCCATGTGGGACTTCAACTACCTTTATCTGGATAGGTATCTCTATCGTCCAGTTGCTCATGGTTATAACGATTATCTGCCCATTCCGGTTAAATCAGGCATTAATAACTTTGTTCTTAACCTGGAAGAGCCCCACAGTCTGGTAAACAACACGCTGCAAGGCAAGTGGGGCTGGGCCTTGAATGCCGGAGGCCGTTTTACCGTTAACTCAACCGTGGGGTTGCTCGGCCTGATTGACGTCGCCGATATGATGGGAATGCCCCGTAAACAGGACGACTTCAACGAAGTGCTGGGTTACTACGGTGTACCTAACGGGCCTTACTTTATGGCACCATTCTTCGGTCCTTATATCACCCGTGAACTCGCTTCAGATTGGGTGGATGGTCTATACTTTCCTTTGTCAGAATTAACTATGTGGCAGTCAGTGATCAAGTGGGGGCTGAAGAATCTCCACGCACGCTCAGTTGCCATAGATCAAGAAAGATTAGTAGACAACGCGCTCGATCCATACACTTTCGTTAAAGACGCTTACATACAGCACATGGACTATAAGGTGTACGACGGCAATGTGCCTTCGAATGAGGACGAAGACGAGTTGCTAGATGAATATATGCAGGAACTGGAGTAACCCACCCTCTGCTTCTCTACCCGCAGGAGGTTAAAGGTTACTCGTTACCGGCGATTGATACCTGCGGGGATTTAACCATGGCGCTGAACAGTCTCAATGTACTGCTGGTTGAGGATGACCCTGTTTTTCGCAATATTGTTGCCGCCTTTTTGAGTGGACGGGGCGCCAATGTTGTTGAAGCCGAGGACGGTGAGCAAGGGCTGCAGAGTTTCAAAAGCCAGAAATATGATGTGGTGGTAGCCGATCTTTCCATGCCTCGAATGGGGGGCTTGGAAATGCTCAAGGCGATGTCGCGCATTAACCCCGCTATTCCTTCCATTGTGATCTCCGGAAATCAGGTTATGGCCGATGTAGTCGAGGCTCTGCGGATAGGTGCCTGCGATTACTTGGTTAAGCCAGTATCCGATCTTTACAGTATCGAGCACGCTATTAATCAATGCCTGACATCTGTGGATCAGGAGCACGCTGCTGTTAATCGGGACGTGGAAGAACTCTCTTTTATGGAGCTGAATGAAAACTTGGCTTTGCTTGAGCAAAATGCAGAAGCAGCCAGATGCGTGCAGCAACAGCTATTCCCCGCGAGTCATATTGAATATCCCAAGGCCAGATTGGATTACAGTCTGTTCAAGCACGAACAGGTAAGTCCTTACTTTATCGATTCTGCCATGGTTGGTAACCATCATTTAATTATGTATATGGCGCACTTTCATCCGGAGGATAATCGCGCTGCTTTTGCCAGTGTGTTGATGCGGAGTTTTGTTAACCAGAAGCTTAAACTTAATCGCACCGGTGTCAGTTCTGTGGTGATAGAACCCTTCAATATGTTGAGTTATCTGAATGATCGTTTGGTCAAATCAGGCTTGGACCTTTATTGCGATATGATTTACGTGGCAATAGAACTTGATAGTTACCGGGCAGCCATTGCTCAGGCGGGCAGGGGACTGAGGTGTTACATACGTAACCAAGATGGCATTACGCCACTGGCGCTGGCGGATTCGCTGCAGTTGGGACTACTTGAGTGGGGTAAGCCAACAACTCAATTTCGAAGCTTAATGCCCGCAGAGCAGCTTTGTGTTGTTTCCAGTGAGGCAGAACATAGACAGCTGCTGCAACAAAACAGATTCCTGGGGCTGAATTTTAACCCCAAGATCCCCCAGGGGGGCTTTGTGCAACTGTCGTTGTAACGCTTCATAATGACCAAGCCAAGGTGGCAAGTCATTAAATTGCAAAAGATAAAAAAGGCTGCATACTGCAGCCTTTTTTATTCGGTAACCGAATGATTATTAGCGTTTTATCGCTTCATGCTCACCTGTTACGGCAATTTCTTGCTCCAAAGCTTCTTCTTCGGAGTGATCGTGAATTTTGCTTTCTGCGCCGTGCATCCAATCGACCAGTTTATCGGCCATAAAGTAGAGGAGCACGCCTGAAATGGCTGCCGTGATGGCAATGCCGGAGAAGATAGACATGGCATTGGCCAGCTGTTCTTCTTTCTCGCCGCCGTGACCGATAAAGGAACCTACATAGCCTGCGGTTAAGTTAGCAATAAAAATAAAGCAGAACCAAAAGCCCATCAGCAGTGACATGATACGCAGAGGGGCCAACTTAGTGACCATAGACAAACCGATAGGGGAAAGGCAAAGCTCACCCATGGTATGGAAGAAGTAGGCACCAACCAACCACCACATACTGGACTTGGCAGAGGCGTCGCCACCCATCTCCAGTACTGCACCTATCATAAACAGGAAGCCAATAGCCAAAAGTATCAGGCCGAGAGCAAATTTAACCGGTGAGTTGGGTTCTTTATTTCCAAGACGGATCCAGATAGAAGCGATCACGGGGGCAAAAACCACGATAAAAATGGCGTTCAGTGACTGGAAGTAAGTTGTCGGCACTTCCCAATTACCAATAAAGCGGTCGGTGAACTCATTGGTGAACAGATTCATCAAGCCACCGGCCTGCTCAAAACCCGCCCAGAAGATGATGGTAAACAGACCCATCACCATGATCACTTTAATGCGATCACGTTCAACTTTAGTCAGGGGTTCTTTTCTTACTTCACCGCGCTCGGCAGCACGTTGTTTTTCAATTTTTGCTGCTGGAACTGTACCTATATCACCCAAGAGTTTTTGGGCAAAAAGGAACTGAATAAGCAGAGAGATCAGCATACCGACACCGGCACAGAAGAAACCGGCTTGCCAGTTGTTAACTGTCACTTCAACGCCATCGATAATTTCTTTATGGCCAAAGTTAGTATAGGCCCAGGCGACAACAAAGCCGGACAGGGCGGCACCCAAGTTAATACCCATGTAGAAGATGGTAAAGGCGCCGTCGCGGCGGTGATCGCCTTCTTCATATAGGTCACCTACCATGGTCGAAATGTTAGGCTTAAATAGGCCGTTACCTACAATCAGGGTACCAAGACCGGCATAAAAGACTATGGTCTCCATCCCGGGCACCCAACTATGGGGGGCTGCCAAAGTGAATTGGCCTATCGCCATCAAGGCACCACCGATATAAATCGCTTTCCGCTGGCCAAGAACATTGTCGGCCAACCATCCACCTAAAAGTGGTGTCAGATAGACCAAGCCGGTAAACCAAGCGTAGAGTTTCAAAGCGTCTGCTTGAGTCCAGCCTAACCCCCCCGCGCCTTGGGTTCTTACTTGGTCAACAAGATAAAGTACCAGAATGGCACGCATCGCATAGTAACTGAATCGTTCCCAAAGCTCTGTTGTGAACAGCAGGAACAATCCCTTGGGATGTCCGAGCACAGTCCCCTGAGGTTTTGCTAAGCTCATGAAGTCTTCCACCTTAAAATTGTTAATTGGCCGTGTGACAAAAGTCGACACATAAAGCGATTGTATTTATCCCAGCTGTTTTGCCGTTAACATCACACTGTTTTGTAAAGTGTTATGGGCATGTCTTTTAATGCGCTGTGATTGAGGCTTTGGTTTTCTGTATTGTAATTTGTTCATCAAAAGCAACAAAGCTCACCTTATATACTCTGGATCCAGTTACAAAGTCAATTTCAGGGCCGGGAAGCGGCGGCTTTATGAGCAATACATGCCTTTATGTGGTCAGACCTGTTCGGTTTGTAACCGTAATTTCAATTAGACCAAAGTGGGGGGAGAGGGAAACCTGAAATTCACTTTCAATTGTAAACTTATGTCTGATATGATTGCCCGCTGTGATAGGACGTCACCCGACAGAAACCAAGTAGTGAGAACACCATGAAGGCCTGGTACCTTTTGTACTGTAAACCTCGCAGTGAAGTGAGGGCTCAACAGAATCTGATGCTCCAAGAGCTTGAGACCTATTTGCCGATGGTGCGGCTTGAAAAGAAAGAGAAAAACAAAACTGTCGTTCAAAAGCAACCTCTGTTTCCCAACTACCTATTCATCAAGTTTGATCCTGAACTGACCAGTGTGCGTCAGATCCGCTCTACTCGCGGTGTTGCCAATTTGGTTAACTGCCGTGAGAAACTGCTGCCAATTGATGAGCAACTGATCAATCAGCTCAAACAACGTGAATTAGCTACGCCCTTGATCACAGAAAAGCCCCTGCAATCCGGTGATAAAATACAGTTTACCGAAGGGCCATTTACTGATTTTGATGGCATATTTGCTGAAAAATGCGGCGATACTCGCTGTAAAGTATTGTTTACTTTCCTTGGTCAGCACAAGAGCATAATAGTGGACCAAAAGGCAATTAAAGCAGCGTGTGCGTAATTGCCTGCTGCCCGTGTAGGACATTTCCCATTGTTACAAAGCTCAACATTTGCGAACTATGAATAAATTTGCATTTTTTGCCAAAAAAATCAATATCTTATATTTTTCATTTTTGCAAAAATAGTCTGACTGTAACTTGGTGGTTGAATTATTGCTCAGCTTAACAAGGGCTGGGTGTTTTTTGAACTGTATCACTTGGGGGGTTGGGATATAATCCCCCGGCAAAGTAAGACCTGGTACAGGAAATGAATGTTACCTTAAAGACTTTGGGTAGCATTTTTTTAACGCTTTAAAAAATATAGTTTTTGCATCGCAAAGGGCAAGCTGGAGGCCGCAATCCATGGGCGGTAGCGTGTCTGAAGGACAAGAATATGAATAGTTTCATATTCTTAGTGGACGCCGAAGCTCTCTGAGCGCCACGCGGAACGGTAGCGTGTCTGAAGGACAAGAATATGAATAGTTTCATATTCTTAGTGGACGCCGAAGCTCTCTGGGCGCCACGCGGAACGCTAACCCTGTGATGGTGCGAAAACCTGTATAACTCAATGGGTTTGATGTTTATGGCTAAACGCTATTATCAGGTTCAGAGAAGTTAAACCGGAAACTGTTCAGTTTCCGCCATTTAAAAAATCAGCAAGTAAGAGGCGTTGGTCTCAAATGGAATCCGGGTTGAAGCGCTTATGGCGTTAAACGCGGTTGTTGCATTGCTGAAAGGTTCATTTGATTTTTAGTGCTATTCACCATTACGGAGACAACTGGTGTTACAGAAAACCAAAAAACTCATCATAGCGGGTATCGGCGCTTTGGCTTTGCTTGGCTCGCAAGCTCAAGCTGTTACGCCATCACCTCAAATGATCGAACAATTCAAAAATTTGCCTCGCGCTGAACAGGAAAGGTTAGCCAAGCAGTATGGAATAGATCCTTCCATATTGAGTGGAGGCAATAACATCAGTCAGAAACCGGTTAATCCGCAAGTTGTTTATCCAAGAGAAAAAAAGGATAACAGCGCTAATGGGGGCGAAAAGCCAACTTTAGACTTTACGGTTGAAGCAACAGACAAGAGTGCTCTCAAGCGTTTTGGTTACTCCTTGTTTGCCGGTGAACCCAGCACTTTTGCTCCGGTTTCCGATGTGCCTGTCCCCAGTGAGTATCTGATGGGGCCAGGGGATACCCTGATGGTGCAACTTTTCGGTAAAACCAATAGAGAGTTCTCACTTACCGTTAATCGCGATGGCACTGTACAGTTCCCTGAACTCGGCCCTATCAGTATTGCCGGTTTAAGTTTTGCCGAAGCCAAAGATACCCTTAAAAAACGCATCAAACACCAGATGATAGGCATAGAGTCCAATATCACTATGGGTGAACTGCGCTCTATTCGTATCTTTGTGGCCGGTGATGCCTACAAACCGGGTTCTTACACTGTATCCAGTCTGTCAACCATGACTCAGGCGCTGTTTGTCTCCGGCGGCGTTAATGAAATAGGTTCGCTGCGTAAGGTACAGCTGAAGCGTGGCGGCAAATTGGTCGGTACTCTGGATCTTTATGACTTATTGATGCGCGGTGATGCCTCCGGCGATCTGAGATTGCAATCCGGAGATGTAGTGTTTATTCCTCCTGTGGGTGGGCTGGTCAGTGTGGCCGGCGAAGTGCGTCGCCCCGCTATCTATGAGCTGAAAGGCGGTGAAACCTTTGGGGATGTGGTGAATATGGCCGCCGGTGTTAAGCCGGGTTCCTATCCAAAGGCCAGTGTGGTCGAACGTTACAATGACCAAGGCCTTAAATCTTTGCTCACAGTTGACCTCACTTCAGCCAAAGGTCAAAAAACAGTGGCCAAGGCGGGCGATGTGGTTAGGGTTAAGGGAACCTCAGGGCAATATGATAATGCCGTGACTCTGGTTGGCGCTGTTGTTCGGCCTGGAAAGTACCAATGGCATCAAGGTTTGAGGGTGAATGATATTCTCAAATCCATTTGGTCTGATTTACAAATATCCGCCGATTTGGATTATGCAATTTTGCTTCGTGAGGTGGATGACTATGGCAACATAGAGGTTTACCAATTTGCACCCGGAAAGGCGATTGTTAATCAGGACGCCAAGGAAAACCTGGTACTGCAACCAAGAGATAAGCTGGTTGTTTTCAACTTCAGTGACGATAGCCTTAACCGATATGAGCTGAATAAGCTGGTCAAGCAAAGAGTGGCCAAGGTGACTTCGCTTTCGGGGAACTCACTGATAGGAAATGATCTGTTCAAGGCCGGTTTCAACCTGCTGCAAAGTAAAACTTTGCATAAGCGCAATGCTGTTGGTGGGGTAGTGGTTGATGACAGCGATGCAACAAGTGATGAACAGGCCGTTGTAATCTCAGAAGTCAGTAAGATGTTATTGAACCTGTTTGATGACACTGACTTAATCAAATATAGCTACATGATGAATCGTAGCGAACTCTTGTACCCGGTTATTAGTAAACTCAACGCCCAGGCACGCGCCGGTGACAGTGTAAAAATTGTTGCCGTTGGTGGCCAGGTTCGTCACGAAGGTATGTACCCGCTGACGGTTAATGCTTCTGTCAGCGCTTTGATTGAAGCAGCCGGGGGCTTGAAAGAAGGCGCCTACACAGCCAGGGCTGAGTTGACCCGCACTGTTACCAATGCCGGCGGTTCATCCATAGAGCATAAAACCGTGGACTTAACCAGTGCGCTTCAGGGGAACAAAACCGCTGATTTGCCACTGGAAGGGCGCGATATCCTCACAGTGATGACCACCCCTGATTGGCAGGAACATCAAACCGTAGAAATACGCGGCGAAGTTAAGTTCCCGGGTATTTACAATATCCGCCGCGGTGAAACGCTGCAGGATGTGATCCAACGGGCCGGTGGCTTTACCGAGTTTGCTTATCTCCCTTCTGCGGTATTTGTGCGGGAATCGGTGCGTAAGCAGGAGCAGATGGAAATCAAAAAGCTGGCCGACCAACTGCGGCGGGATATCGCCACCAGAGGGGTTTCCAAGGACGGCAACTTAGTTAACTATGCCGATGCTCAATTGATGCTGAAAGATTTGGAAAGCATTCAGGCCGTCGGCCGTTTGGTGGTGGATTTGCCAGCTATCTCAGTGGGGATATCCCAAGCAAATATCCAGATGGAAGATCAAGATATTCTCTATGTGCCATCAACCAAACAGACCATAGCAGTTATGGGCGAAGTACAACATGCATCGACCCATAGGTATAAAGAAGGTATTACTCTTGACCAATATCTTGATATGTCCGGTGGTGCCCGTAAGCGTGCTGATGAAGACAGAACTTACGTAATTAAGGCCGATGGCTCGGTAATGATGCCTAAACGCTCCATGTGGTTCAGCAGTGAAGATAATCTGCAACCCGGGGACACCATCATAGTTCCATTGGATACAGAGTATAAGGATAACCTGACACTCTGGAGCCAGGTAACCCAAATCATTTACAACACCGCGGTGGCAGTAGCAAGCATTTCCGGGTTGTAATCTCAAATAAATGGCTTTGTTCCAGGGGGCGTTAAGCCGCTCTGGAGCAAAGTCAAAATAATTTATTACTAGATAAAAAAATATGACATCAAATATTACCCCTCAGCATCATCCTGACGCGCAGTTTGCGGCGAATGCGCTAAGAGATGATGAAATCGATCTTCGTGAACTTTTCAGCGTAATTTGGCAAGGTAAATGGCTTATTGCGGGTATCACCCTGGTGTTTGCCGTCGTCTCTGTGGTTATCGCGCTAATGCTACCGAATATCTATAAATCGGAAGCATTATTGGCCCCGGCGTCGGAAGAGCAGGGCGCAGGAGCGCTTGCGGGACTTGCCTCCCAGTTTGGTGGCCTTGCCAGTATGGCGGGGATTAACTTAGGTGGCAAAGGTGGCACTGATAAGACGCAACTGGCGATTGAAGTACTCAAATCAAGGCAGTTTATCGGCGACTTTATTGAAAAACACCAAATATTGCCTGAGCTAATGGCTGTCGATAAGTGGGACATGGCCGACAACAGTTTGTCATTTGTTCCTGAAATGTATAACCAACAAAGCAATACTTGGGTGCGTGAGGTTAAGCCCCCATTTCAGCCAAAACCTTCCTTACAGGAGGCTCATAAAGAGTTTTTAGAAATTTTTTCTGTTAATAAAGATAAAGATACAGGGATGGTTAAAATCACGATAGAGCATAAATCTCCTTTTGTTGCCAAACAATGGTTAGATTGGTTAGTTTCAGATATCAACCTAACCATGAAAGAGCGGGATGTTGCAGAGGCTAACCGAAGCATGGATTTTTTAAATAAACAGATTGAACTCACTAATGTCGCCGACATTCGAAGTATTCTATATAAACTGGTAGAAGAACAAGCTAAAACCATAATGTTCGCCGAAGTGCGGGATGAATATGTGTTTAAAACAATTGACCCAGCCTTTGTTCCCGAAGAAAAGGCCAAGCCAAAGCGTGCATTAATTTGCGTACTAGGAACTATGCTAGGCGGTATGTTGGCCGTGATGATGGTTCTTGTCAGGCATTTTGTTAAAAAAGAAAGTTAAAAAAAGAAATTTTAAGGGCCTATTGGGACCGTTTTTGAAAATAACGTAAAACCTAGGCTCTACAAGGGATAACGAAAATTCGATTGTCTCAAAATGGACGAACAGTGGCTCAGTTAGGTTTAAAAGGCTGAGACGAAAATGTGATTTTAGTTTTATAAATTTTAAGTATTTGGTCAAGTTGGAACTCGATATATGAACAGCAGTTTTGAAAATTTAAACATTGGTATTATTGGTTTAGGGTATGTTGGTTTACCTTTAGCGGTCGAATTTGGTAAGCAATATAATACTATTGGTTTTGACATCAACGAACCTAGAGTAAGAGAGTTAAGTTCAGGCAAAGATTCAACGTTAGAATGCACCTCTGCAGAACTGTCTGAAGCACATTTGTTGAAGTACACCTCACATCTAGAAGACATTAAAGACTGCAACTTTTATATTGTAACCGTTCCTACTCCTATAGATAGTAGTAATGCACCAGATTTGACACCGTTGAAAAAGGCTTCTGAAGCTCTAGGTAAGGTCATTTCTATAAATGATATAGTTGTTTTTGAGTCAACAGTTTATCCGGGGGCAACTGAAGAAGTATGTCTACCGATTATTGAACGAGTCTCAGGCTTGAAGTTCAATCAAGACTTTTTTGCTGGATATAGTCCAGAGCGTATTAATCCAGGTGATAAAGTCAATCGTTTAACAACAATTGTCAAAATCACGTCAGGCTCAACACCAGAAGTTGCTGACTTTGTCGATTCTGTTTATTGTTCAGTTGTGACGGCTGGTACGCATAAAGCTTCATCTATCAAAGTGGCCGAAGCTGCTAAAGTCATCGAAAATACGCAGCGTGACTTAAATATTGCCATTATTAACGAGTTTGCCAAAATTTTTAATCGGCTAGATATTGATACAGAGGAAGTACTAAAGGCTGCTGGTACTAAATGGAACTTCTTACATTTCAAACCAGGTTTAGTTGGCGGGCATTGTATCAGTGTTGACCCTTACTACCTTACTCACAAAGCCAAAGAAGTGGGGTATATGCCCGAGGTGATTTTGGCCGGTCGTCGCATAAATGACGGTATGGGAAGTTATGTCGCAACTCAAATGGTGAAGAAGCTTGCGAGCAAGAAAATTCATATTGATGAAGCAAATGTGCTTGTGATGGGAATTACGTTCAAAGGTGACTGTCCTGACGTACGAAATACCAAGGTTATTGAGATCATTAAAGAGCTTCAAAGTTTTAATATCAATGTAGATGTTTATGACACATGGGCTGACCCAGCGGAAGTAAAGCATGAGTATGGCATTGAGCTAATAAGCGAACTAAAAGAAAGCAATTATGATGGAATAATCCTAGCTGTAGATCATAGTGAGTTGAAAGAGATGGGAATCGAGAAAGTGAGAGCACTCGGTAAACAAAATCATGTTGTTTACGATGTGAAATATGTATTTCCTCTCGATGCTGCCGATATCCGTTTATAAGGAACAAGATAATGAAAAAATTTGCTTTAATTGGAACTGCTGGATATATCGCTCCCCGTCATCTGAATGCTATCAAAGACACTGGCAATGATTTAGTTGTTGCAATGGATGTTAATGACTCTGTCGGCATTATGGATATGCATTTTCCAGAATCTGAGTTTTTTACTGAATTTGAAGATTTTGCCGCGTATGTAGAGGATGAAGCATTAAAAGGTAATAAGCTCGATTATATTTCCATTTGTACACCGAATTACTTGCATGCTCCGCAAATGAAGTTTGCATTGAAGAACGGCATAGATGTTATATGTGAAAAACCTTTGGTTTTAAGCTCAAAAGAGATTGATACATTAAAAATTTATGAAGAAAAATATGGCGCTAAGGTTAATAGTATTCTTCAATTACGCTTACACCCGTCGATTATTGCTTTACGTGAAAAGGTGAATCATAGTCCTTCAGATAAAATATTTGATGTTGAACTTACTTATATGACATCTCGGGGGAAGTGGTATTTAAAATCATGGAAAGGTGTTGATGAGAAATCTGGCGGGGTTGCAACAAACGTCGGTGTACATTTTTTTGATATGCTTCATTTTATTTTTGGAGATATAAAATTTAATGAAGTGCATTATAAAGATGAACAAACAGTTGCGGGGTACTTAGAGTATGAACGTGCACGTGTTAAGTGGTTCTTGTCAATCGATGCTAATAACCTACCTGAAAACGCTATTCAAGGCGAGAAGAAAACATATCGTAGTATTATGATTGGTGATGAAGAACTAGAATTTTCTGGTGGTTTCACTGATTTACACACACAAAGCTATGAGAATGTATTAGCTGGTAATGGTTATGGACTTGAAGAGAACCGAACTGCTATTGAGACCGTAGAAAAAATACGTGACCAAAAAGTGGTTGCGAATCCAGAGCACTATCACCCATTAATGTCTAAGTTAGTCTAATCATCTTGAGACCTACAAAAATGAATTATATGAAACACGAAACAGCGGTTATTGATGAAGGCGCCATCATTGGTAATGATTCAAGAGTATGGCATTGGGTACATGTATGTGGTGGTGCGAGAATTGGTAAAGAAGTTTCGTTGGGGCAAAATGTTTTTGTAGGAAACAAAGTTACCATTGGAGATAAGTGTAAAATTCAGAACAATGTATCCGTTTATGACAATGTTCACTTAGAAGATGGTGTGTTTTGTGGTCCTAGCATGGTGTTTACAAATGTATATAATCCGCGTTCACTTGTCGAAAGAAAAGATGAATACCGGGATACATTAGTAAAAAAAGGGGCGACGTTAGGTGCTAACTGCACTGTTGTTTGCGGCATTACAATTGGTGAGTTTGCATTTATTGGAGCGGGAACAGTTGTAAATAAGGATGTTAAACCCTATGCATTAATGGTGGGTGTACCTGCAAAACAGATTGGCTGGATGAGTGCATATGGAGAGAAACTAGATTTACCACTATGTGGAAATGCCAAAGCTATATGTCCACATACAAATGATATTTATACACTTAATGATGATTATCTTAGTCGCGAAAAATCACAACAAATTTGAGTACAAAAATGCATTTTATAGATCTTGAAGCTCAGTATTTTCACTTAAAAGAAAAAATCAACGGCCGTATACAAAAAGTCCTGGACCATGGTCAGTACATTATGGGGCCAGAAGTGCAGGAGCTAGAACTAAAACTAGCAGAATATGTAGGAGTAAAGCACGCTATTACTTGTGCAAATGGCACAGATGCTCTTACTTTGGCAATGATGGTATTAGGCATAAAAGAGGGAGATGCCGTTTTTTGCCCAACATTTACTTTTTTTGCCACAGCGGAAGTAATTGCTTACGAAGGTGCAACACCTGTATTTGTTGATTCGGATGGAGACACGTTTAATCTTTGCCCTATAGATCTTGAAAAGCGTATACAATCAACGATAAGTGAAGGCAAACTAACCCCAAAAGCGATTATAGCGGTAGATTTATTCGGTTTACCTGCAAATTACACCGAAATTGAAAAGATTGCTAAAAAATATAATCTTAAGTTAGTTGAGGATGCTGCACAAGGATTTGGTGGCTCAATTAGAGGTAAAAGGGCTGGAAGTTTTGGTGATATAGCCACTACAAGTTTTTTCCCAGCTAAACCATTAGGCTGTTATGGTGATGGCGGCGCAATATTTACTGATAATGATAGATATGCTGAATTAATAAAATCTTATCGAGTGCATGGTAAGGGCAATGATAAGTATGATAACGTACGAATCGGTATGAACTCTCGTTTAGATACTATTCAAGCTGCAATTTTACTTGAGAAACTCAAACAATTCCCGACAGAATTAAATGCAAGGAATTTATCAGCTCAGAAATATACTAGCGAACTCAAGAACAGTTATAAAACACCTAAAATTCCAGAAGGATATTTAAGTTCTTGGGCTCAATATACTATCCAAGTTGATAATCGTGATGATGTAATAAGTTCGTATAAAAAACAGGGGGTTCCTACCATGGTTTATTATGCGACATGCATGCATCAACAGACAGCTTTTAACTATCTAGGATATGCTGAAAATGACTTTCCAGTCGCAGAAAGGTTAGCGAAAATGGTATTGAGCTTACCAATGCATGGCTATTTGACTGAGGGTAAATAGAATTAGTTCATTTAAACGGAATGTATTAACACTTTTTTCTGGTACATTGCTAGCACAGGGGATCCCAATAGCCTTGTCTCCAGTATTGACAAGGCTATATAGTCCTACGGAATTTGGTGTTCTAGCGGTTTATTTAGCTGTTATTAGTCTTCTAAGTATTATTTTTACCGGGCGTTATGAGTTAGCTATTTTACTAGGTAAAAATGAAAGTAATGCAAAGTCAATATATTGCGGGGCAATGTATTTATCTATTTTAAGCTTTTTCGCTATTCTATCATTTTTTTCATATTTTAATTATGAAATAGCAAAAATGTTAAATGTGTCAGAGGTGGTTGTTTATATAATTCCCTTTGGTGCTTTACTTATAGCTATATACCAATTGACCTACTATTATTTGAATAGACAGTCACTATATAAAAGCATGTCTATAGCTAAGGTTGCTCAAAGTACATCAGCTGTCAGTGGGCAATTATCTTTAAATTATTTTACGGCTTACGGTCTGATTTGGGGAGAGGTTATTGGAAGGTTAGTTGGTGTTGGTTATCAATTAACTAAGGTTTTGCCCTTATTTAAATATTCCTCGAATTCAATTAGCTATAAAAAAATGTTGACTCAATTAAGAATAAGGAAAGATCATCCTAAATTTTTAATGTCTACTGCTTTATTGGAAACAGGTTCAAATCATGCTTTACCAATTGTGTTATCTTCTTTTTTTGGGGTGACATTACTAGGTTATTATAGTTTAGCAACTAGAACTTTAAGCGCCCCTATGGCTCTTATAGGTGCATCTGTAGGACAAGTGTTTTTTAAAGAGTTTTCAGTGATGAGTTCAAGCCGAGAGAGGTCTAAGTTACTTTTATTGGTATGGTCGAAATTATTTTTGCTTGGATTGGTTCCATTTTCTATATTATTCACTTTTGGCGAAGAACTATTTTCTATTGTATTTGGAGACCAATGGTCGATGGCTGGAGCAATAGCTTCGTCTTTGACCCCAATGTTATTTATAATGTTTGTTAGTTCTCCTACCAGTTCGTGTTATATAGTTTTGGGAATGAACAATCTCCTTATTAGATTTGGTATTATAACGCTATCATATCGTTTAATTTCACTGCTTATCGGCTTTTATTTTGACGACTTTTATTTAGTGTTAAATCTTTTGGTTATTTGTGAGGTCTCCAAGATATTAGTCTTTAACTTTATTGCTTTAAATAAACTTAAATCAAAGGATGTTAGATGAAAGTTTTAGTAATACCTAGCTGGTTTGTTAGTTCGTTCTCCCCTTTGTCAGGAATATTTTTTAAAGAACAATCAGAGGCTTTAGCTGAAGTTAAAGGTATAGATGTATCAATAATTTCGGTGAATAGAATATCATTTAAGAATATAACTAAATCTTGTCGTATTCCTAAATTTCGAGTGGAAAAATATAAAAAAAACTCAGTAACTTATAGAACAATAGAAATCCCTTCGTTACCCAAAATGCAAGCTTTTAATGATGAGGTAGCCTTTAGCTTGGGAAAAAAATTGTTTAAACAACATATAAAAGAAAATGACTTGCCGGATATCATTCATCTTCATTCATTTTTAAAAGGTCGTTTAGCTCTATGGATAAAAGAAAATTATAATATCCCATATGTTATTACTGAGCATAGTACTGGATTTGCAAGAGATTCATATTCAAGTAAAATGCTTAAATATGCCAATAAGGTATATAGGAACGCTGATTCGAGATTTGTGGTGAGTACCCCATTTAAGTGTTTAATGGAAAAAAAATTTAATCTTAAATTCGACGTATTACCCAATATCGTAGATACAAACTTCTTTAACTTAAAGAAAGATATTGAACCTAAAAGCTTTTCATTTTTGAATGTTGCATTTCTAGAACCTAAAAAAAATCATGAAATTTTGATTAAAGCATTTTGGAACGCTTTTAAAAATAATGATTCCGTTAGTTTAAACATCGCCGGCAATGGAACGCAATACTTTAATTTAAAAAAATTAGTCAGTGATCTTGGAGCTAGTGAACGTATAACTCTTTATGGAGAGGCAAATCGAGATCAAGTAAGATCACTTATGCATTCTTCATCTGTATTTGTTCTATCAAGTGAGTATGAAACATTTGGTGTTGTTCTCATAGAGGCATTAAGCACTGGAACACCAGTAGTTGCAACAAGATGTGGAGGGCCAGAAGATATTGTAAGCAAAAGTGTTGGGGTTCTATGTGATACCAATTCTAATTCGCTTGAGTCAGCACTTTTAGAGATATATACTAATTTTGAATTGTATAACAAGGAAGTTTTAAGAGAGTATGCTATAAAAAATTATTCTAAAGAAGTGGTCTCTAATCAACTAGTCAAAAAATACACATCGATTATTAAAAATTAGTATGGAATTACTATCAAAAATAAGTATTGCGATCAATCTTCAAAAGCTTTACTGGAGCCTATTCTTTGGCGTTTGTTTGACGATTTCTTCTATAGCTTTATTTGCAAACGAGAATGAATACACTTATTCATACGTTTTGATTTTTTGGTTGGTTTTTTCTATTTCTATTTTTTTATACAGTAGAAAAAATCTGTTTTTATTTGAACCAATGGTTTTGTTTTCATTTTTTTACTATTTCATTGCAATTGCTTGCCTGCACATGATAAAGACTGATTTCGTTACTAATATATATGTACAAGAAACAAGTTTTAATCGGCCCATTATAGAATTGTTTGAAAAAACACTGATGTTATATTTGGGGAGTTATCTGTTTGTTGTGATAGGCTATCTCATAGTAAATCGTAGGGGCCAATATCAACCGATAATATTTCCATATAAGAGTGAGGTTTCGCATCGTTTAATCTATATAGTGGTTTTTTTATTCTACTCTTCAGGACTTATTAACTTCATATACAATGTATATACCTTATCAGGCGGTAATGTAGTTAACTATATGGCAAGTATTTCTGTCAGAAGTTATCAATATGCAGATTCAGGTGGTACAGCTTTATTCTATAACTTAATGTATATAGCATGCTATCTTTGGTTTTATTGCGTAGTTTCAAAAAAGACTAGCTACTTTGAAAAAATATGCTTTGTTTTTTTTGTAATGTTAAGTGTATTTATAATGTCCAGTCAAGGTAGAATATTTCTAACGCTTGCTTACTGCTTAAGTTTCGTTGGTATAAAGTATGGTCTGCACTATCTCAAGTTTAATCATGTAAGCAATTTAAAGTTTTTTGGATTCGGTTTTTTTGTTTTATTTCTTGGTTTGTTATTTTACGTACTACGTGCAATAAGTAGTTTGAACGAAAATGCTATGCTAGATGCTTCAGTATTTTTTTACGTAAGTGAATTCTTTACAGTTGATATGCTCGGTTATTATGCTGTTGACAAAGGAAACATTCCAAATCCAGGTGTAGTGATGAAAATTATAGATTCGTGGGAGAATGATGTAGGATATTTATACGGAGAATCTATTGTTACTTGGGTTTTTAATGTTTTTCCATCGTTTATTAGACCGGAGCATTCTGTACCAAGCGTAATAATTAAGGATACATGGTACCAACATATTCAAGGTGGTAATTTGCCACCAACTGGACCTGGTGAAATGCTATCTAATTTTGGCTATTACGGTGCATTTTTAGGCATGGCTTATTTTGGTGCCTTATGTGCTTTCATGAATAATTTACTTAGGAAGTATAATAATTTTTGGTTCTTATGTATTTATATGCTTTTGTCCCTACAGTTTTTCGCACTGTATCCCAAAGTAGAGTTCGAAAATCTTAGGTTGTTTTTGCCTATTTTATTAATGCTAACAGTGCTATTGATTAGAAAGTCAACTAAAATTTTGAGACGAATTTAAATATATGCAAAAGTCAATATGTCATATCACAACAGTACACCCCCGTTATGATGGGAGAGTTTTTGAAAAGGAGTGCATAAGTCTTGTTCGTGAAGGTTTTGCGGTCTATTTAATAGTTGCAGATGGAAAAAATAATGAAGTAGTTGATGGTGTTAATATAATTGATGTTGGTAAAAGCAGATTTGGACGTTTTGGTAGGTTATTCTTTGGTTCCATTGGCTCACTTGTTTGTGCTATTAGGATAAAAGCAGATATTTACCATTTTCATGACCCAGAGTTAATCCCAAGTGGTCTAATTTTAAAAGTTATTGGGCGAAAGGTTGTTTATGATATACATGAAAATCTGCCCTTGCAAATTCTTCATAAACATTGGATTCCTAAATATTTTAGAACTTTTTTTTCAAAAATATTCTCAACGATAGAATTTGTTTTTTGTCGTTATTTTGATTCTTTGGTTGTTCCTCAACCATCTATGAAAACTTCTTATTGCTCAATAAATCCTAATACTGAACTCGTTGCAAACTTTGTTGACATATCTCGCATTAATGAAGATTTTACTATAAACGATAATAAGCCATTGGCAGTGAAAAGATTAGTTCACTTGGGGGCTCTAACAGAAGAACGGGGTATATTTAATATGCTCAATGTTATGTCTGAATTGGACTCTAGCTACTCCTTAACTTTGGCTGGCGTAATTAACAATCCTAAAACTAAAGAAAAATCTGAGGTACACAAAAGTTGGGATAAGGTTTCTTATAAAGGGATTTTAACAAAAGAGGAAGTTGAGGTGATTTATAGTGAGTCTAACCTCGGTCTAATTTTATATAACAACGTAGGTCAATACTATTTATCATATGCTATTAAGTTGTTTGAGTTTATGTCTAAAGGTATACCCGTTATTATGCCAAATTTTGGTGAATGGCCCAAATTTAATGAGCAGTATCAAGTAGGAATTTGTGTTGATGTTTCTAATCCAAAGGAAATAGCACAGAGGATAGAGCAATTATTATGTGACCCGGTTCGGATGAATAGATATAGCGTGAATGGCATAAATGCAATTAAAAATAAATTCAATTGGGATCTGGAAGTTAAAAAGTTAGTTGAAGTATATCGTGGGATTTTAAATGAAAATTGAATTTAAGAATGTTTTAGTGCTAGCACCACATACAGATGACGGTGAACTAGGGGCTGGTGGAATAATTTCAAAGTTAGTTGCTGAGGGGAGCAGTGTTTATTATGTTGCTTTTTCGGCGTGCGAAGAATCAGTTCCTGTAGGATTCCAGAAAGATGTGTTAAGGACAGAGGTTTTTGAGGCTACAGCCCAGCTTGGTTTAATAAAGGAGAATGTAAGGGTATTAAATTTTAGAGTTCGTCATTTTCCTGAAAAGCGACAGGAAATTCTAGAAAGCCTAATCAGCATCAGAAAGGAATGTGATTTTGATCTAGTTTTATTACCATCAACTCAGGATATTCATCAAGATCATAAAACCATTTCTGAAGAAGGGATAAGAGCGTTTAAGTCAACGAATATTTGGGGATATGAGTTAAACTGGAATCAACTTCAGACAAGTAACACTGGGTTTATTGTTTTAGACGAATCGCATGTGGCCTCCAAAGTTAATGCCATTAAAATGTATAAGTCACAATATGGTCGAGGGTATTGTAAAGATGATTATATTATCTCTTTGGCAAAAATTAGAGGCGCGCAGATTGGTCATGGATATGCAGAGTCGTTTGAAGTTATAAGAACCGTAATAAGGTGATTGTGAAATGTATGAATTAAAGCATTCTATTAAATTAGCTGAAATTTCTATATTCCTCGGCTTAGAATATAAAGGTGTCGGGAATGCTGTGATAGACAATGTATCTGGTCTGGATCAGATTGATAACGGGGTAATTAGTTTCACAAAATCGGACGAGCATTCGGTATCAGAAGGTGTTTTGATTGCTAGTTGTAAAAGTAACTCAAGTAACGTGCTTATCTCTAGCAATCCAAGGTTAGACTTTATAAGATGTTTATATTTTTTAAATGATAAAATAGGTTTTAAGGCTAGCAAGACGCCTCCAGTTATTCATGATTCAGTAGTTTTGGGTAATAACGTTGTTGTTGAAGATGATGTTATCATTGGCGAAAATTCTGTTATAGAACATAATGTAGTAATTAGAGCCGGTACGAGAATTGGTTCTAATTGCCTTATACGGGCTGGAGCTGTCATTGGTAGTGATGGTTTTGGGTTCGAGCGTTTAGGTGATGGTACCCCGATCAAATTTGTTCATTTGGGAGGCGTTGTTATCGGCAGCCATGTAGAAATCGGTGCAAATACCTGTATAGCTAAAGGTACTCTTGGGAATACAATTATTGAAGATAACGTTAAAATAGATAATCTGGTACATATCGCTCATAATTGCACTATTAAAAATGGTGCTTTTATAATTGCATGTTCAGAAATCAGTGGAGGAGTCATAATTGGTGAAAATGCTTGGATCGCACCTAACTCAAGCATAACGCATAAAGTCTCAATAGGAAAGGAAGCGCTTGTTGGTCTAGGAGCTGTAGTAACTAAAAGTGTTTCAGATAATAAAGTTGTAATGGGGAATCCCGCTCGAGTACTCAGAAGTACTAATTAAAATTTAATAGGATAATACAATGGATAATCAAAAGGTTTTAGATATTATTGCCGATATTATTGAGGTTGAAGACATTTCTACTGCGACAGTTTTAAATGAAGAATTATGGGATTCATTAGCCGTAATTTCTTTTTTATCTGAAATTAATAACAACTTTGACCTTGTTTTAGAACCGGAGACGGTATCTAGTGTGAAGTCAGTTCAAGAACTTTTAGATTTGGTAAAGTGAGTAATTATGTACTCTAATGAT
The DNA here is from genome assembly GCF_047314525.1 of Shewanella sp. BJSY2023SW007. Classification (NCBI taxonomy): domain Bacteria; kingdom Pseudomonadati; phylum Pseudomonadota; class Gammaproteobacteria; order Alteromonadales; family Shewanellaceae; genus Shewanella; species Shewanella sp. BJSY2023SW007. Next base: position 56,671 of record NZ_JBKORL010000084.1, read on the forward strand.
TTACTGGATGTCTCTGATAAACATATTTTAATTACTGGTGCTTCATCTGGTATAGGTAAAGCTACAGCTTTAATGCTTAGTCGGTTGGGCGCAGTTTTAACAATAACTGGACGAGACTCAAATCGACTAGCTCAGACCTTTGAATCTTTGTGTGGTCACGGGCATAATATGTTCGTTTCAGACCTTTCGAATGAAATTAGTTGTACAGAATTAATTAAATTGGCCATAAACACTAGTGGACCTTTAAATGGGCTGGTTCATTGTGCTGGTTTACATAAAACATTGCCAATTAAGAGTTTGCGCGAAAGTGACTTCGATGACATATTTAATGCGAATGTTAGAAGTTCCTTTTTTCTGGCTAAAGCTATAAGAAGTAAAGGTAATTATGTTCCACAGAGCACAAGCTTAATCTTTTTAAGTTCAGCAGCAGCTTCTTGTGGGCAGGCTGCTATTTCTACTTATTCTTCATCAAAATCGGCATTAGAAGGAATGTGTAGGTCTTTATCTGTCGAGTTTTCGAAAGTAGGAATCAGGGTTAATTGTATAGCCCCTGGTATTATTGAAACTGAAATGGTTGGTGGACTAAAAAAGCAATTATCAGAAGCTCAGTATGAAGATATAGTACGTTCGCATCCATTAGGAATAGGTAATCAGAATGATGTTAGTCATTCTGTTGTTTTTCTTTTGAGTAGTTTATCAACTTGGATAACAGGAACTGTTTTACATGTAGATGGCGGATATACCGCTAAATAATTGGAGTTTTATGAAAGCTTATATTTCTTGTATTTCTAGCTATTTACCATCTAGAACGCTAAGTAATGAACAATTATCTAATGATTATCCTGATTGGAGTATAAATAAAATATATTCAAAAACTGGTATAAGCAATAGGCATATAGCCTCTGATTCAGAAACTTGCTCAGATATGGCTGTTAAAGCTTGTGAAAATCTATTTTTAGAGAACTCAATAGATAAAGATAGTGTCGATTTTATTCTTTTGTGTACTCAGAGTCCCGATTATTTACTACCAACTACAGCATGTATAGTCCAGGAACGCTTAGGGTTGAATACCGGTATAGGTGCCTTGGACTTTAATCTTGGTTGCTCTGGCTATATATATGGGCTTAGTTTAGCTAAAGGTATAGTTGAAACCGGACAAGCAAAAAATGTTCTTTTAATTACTTCAGAAGCTTACTCAAAATACATCAATGAGTCAGACAAGAGTGTTAGAACTTTATTTGGTGATGGTGCGACTGCAACTTTAATTTCAGCTGAAAATACCCAGGGCTCACAATCAGACTTTATTGGACCTTTTGTTTTTGGAACTGATGGTTCCGGTGCGGAAAATTTAATAGTTCCTCATGGCGGTAGTAAGTTTCCAATAACAGAGGAGTCTTCAATTGCTGTAACTGATTCTAGTGGTAATCAACGTAGTCCAAAAAATTTATATATGAATGGCGGTGAAATTTTTACATTTACTCTTAAAACTGTTCCCGCAAGTGTAAATGCTTTGCTAGATAAGGCTAAAATGACCCTTGATGATGTTGATTATATCATTTTTCATCAGGCGAATAAGTTTATGTTGGATCAGCTCCGTAAAGCTTGCCGAATTGAAGAGAGCAAGTTTCTTACTTCCTATGAGAGTTTCGGTAATACAGTTTCTTCTACTATACCACTAGGCTTAATAGAAGCGAATAAGGCTAAGTTGTTTTTGAAAGGGCATAAAATTATGCTGATCGGATTTGGGGTTGGTTATTCTTGGGCAGGTACGATTATTACTCATGCTTAGAAGTATTTGAGGTATTTGATGTCCATATGGTATATACATCCTTATTCTGGTAGCCATTCCACTGGAATGTCCTACCGTCCTTACTATTTAGCGAAGAACTTTAATGATTTAGGTTATAAGACTACAATAATTTCCTCTCTTAATCATCATTTGTCAAGTTTTGACTCTGGGGCTATAGGAGTAAATAAGTTTGATGGCGTTGATTATTTTTTAGTGAAGACTCCTAAGTATAAAGGCAATGGTGTCGGGCGAATATTGAATATGCTTTCATTCGGTTACCGATTGTTTTTAAAAGACTTTTTTAACTTCGCTGAAAGTGAAAAACCAAAAGTAATTATAGCTTCGACAGCTCATCCATTTCATATTTTTGCTGCTTTTTTCTATGCAAAGAAATATAAGGCAAAGTTTATTTTAGAAGTGCGAGATTTATGGCCTTTAAGTTTACAAGAGTTGGTTGGTCTTTCTAAGTTTCACCCCCTTTGTATTTTGGTGAATCTATGTCAAAAATTTGGTTATCGTTACTGTGATATTTGTGTATCGCTTTTGTCTAACTCTAAAGAATTTTTAGTAGGTCAAGGGCTAAGTGAATATAAGTTTTTTTGCATACCAAATGGCTATCAAGTTGAAAATAAACAAAACGTTACATCAGATGATTCAAGCTACTACCCGAAAAATGAATTGGTACGTAGACTAAAAAAAATGGATTTTGTAATAGGTTATGCTGGGGCACTTGGCCTGCCAAATAACATGATGCCTCTATTGCAGGTGGCTAAACTAGTCAAGGAAAATGACAAATTTTCTTTAGGAGTTGTTATTGTTGGCGATGGTGGGGTTAAAAACTCGTTAGTTAAGTTTTGTCAGGAAAATAACTTGACCGATGTGCATTTTGTAGATCCTGTTCCTAAACTTTATGTTGAAAAGTTTTTGACTTTATGTGATTGTCTTTTTATTAATGCGTTGCCTAAAAAAATATATAAGTATGGAATTTCTCCGAATAAGATTTTCGATTACATGATGCTCAATAAGCCTATTCTAAATGGTCTTGATGCTCCATTTAACCCAATGGCGGAAGCTGGCGTGGAAGTGTTTTTTATGTCTAGTTCAGAATGTGATCTTTTAAATAAGATTGAGGATTTATTAACAATTAAAAAATCAAAGTCTTTAAAGTATGACTCTAAATCTTTAGTTGTGGAAAAGTATTCGTATGACGCTTTAGCTAGGTCATACATTAGGTTGTTTGAATCTAACCTTTAAGGTGAACTTTGAAAATATTATTAACAGGCGCATCTGGTTTTATTGGACGTAATTTGGTGTCGTTAAATCCTAGATTCTTTAGGCAGGTTCACCGAACCGGTTATTTAGATAGCGATAGTAATTTTTTTTACATAGATAGCTTAGATAAGGATACAAATTGGGAAGGTTGTTTTGAATCAATCGACGCTGTTATTCATTTAGCGGGGATCGCTCACAATTATGAAGCTCCTAATGAAATAATTTACGCTGTTAATTACCAAGGAGCTATAAATTTAGCAGTTTCAGCAGCAAAAAATTCAGTAAAGCGATTTGTTTATGTTAGTACTGCATCGCTTTCTTGTGCGAATCACGCAAAGAACCTAAATTATCAATCAAAGTTGAAGATGAAGGTAGAGAAGGAACTGTTAGAGATTGGAAGAACTACAGGTATGGAAATTGTGATAGTTAGACCTGCCTTAGTATACGGTGCCGAAGCTCCTGGAAATATTAATCTACTTTTAAAAGCTATTAAATTATTACCCTGTTTGCCATTTGGTTTGGTTAAAAACTCTAGAGATTTCATTTCAGTGCATAATCTTTGTGATTTACTGGTAGTTTGTGCTAAGCACCCATTAGCAGGAGGTCATGTCTTTACAGCAACCGATCTTTCTCCAATCTCTACTCGTAAATTTACCATGCTATTGTCAAAGTCATTGGGTATCCAAAGATATCAACTCCCTGTTCCGGTATGGTTATTAAAGGTTTTGTTTAGGGTTATCGGGAAATCTCGTCAATCTGAACTGCTAATTGGTGACTTTGTAGTAGATTCTTCAAAATTATTGGAAGTATTGAATTGGACACCGCCTTATACAATTGAAGAGTCAATGTTTTTAAATAAGTGAGCTACTATGATTCGTCTTATTGATTTTTTCGTAGCCTTTTTTGGCTTGTTGTTACTTTGGCCTGTATTAATGATCGTGACTATTATAGGCATGTTTGATACTGGGTCGCCGATTTTTGTGCAAACACGAGTGGGTAAAAATCAAAAACCGTTCAAACTAATTAAGTTTCGCACAATGTCTGTTGAAACTAAGTCAGTTGCTAGCCATCTTGCTAGTAATGCTTCAATTACTAAGCTTGGTGCTTTCCTGCGTAAGACAAAAATTGATGAGTTGCCACAGTTGATTAATGTGGTTAAAGGAGAAATGAGTTTAGTTGGACCACGTCCTAACTTGTTTAATCAAGAAGAGTTAATTAAAGAGCGAGATGCACTAGGTGTATATGATGTATTACCAGGCATAACTGGCTTAGCCCAAGTACAAAACATTGATATGTCTACACCTAAGTTATTAGCTGAGATTGATAAGCAGATGATCGATACCTTAAATATCAAAAACTATTTCAAGTATATATTGATGACAGTGACAGGTAGTGGTAGTGGTGATGCGGTAAAATAGTGCTATCTATTTGAAGAGATACTGTATTGCCGTGTTATTGCTACAATCTTGCCGATGCAAACTGTCTTAGTTTGCTATAATCGCACAATTCAGTATCTCATGATGTATTTTTAAATTCGGAATCGAAAAGCGATAGCTTCAAGTAGTCTATTCTCCAAGGGGAATTATTCGTTACTACTTGGAGTCTGTACGCTTCGTAACAAGCTTCGATGGTGATCCCTATGGCACCATAGATGTGATAACATGAGTGCCTTTGCTGTTGTATTGTGGTCGAGTCCCGTACTTTAAGATGTAGTACATTATGAACTTAAATTTTTTGGAGCGAAAAATGGATTTTTTGCAAAGCTTGTTTGGTTTGAAGCGCACGCATAAGCGTGTTGTTAGTCTTATCATTGATGCATTGTTTCTCAGTTTTGCGTTTTGGGCTGCATTGCTCGTGCGCATCGATGACATTACAGTGCTGGCTAATACCCATTATTGGCTGCTACTTTTTATCGTAGTTCCTCTTAGCTTACTGGGTTTTGCAAAACTTGGGTTATATCGTGCTGTATTGCGTTACATGGGCTTGCAGGCTCTTACGGCCATCGGTGTCGGTGTGATGCTCTCAACCATCATGTTGGTGCTTTTTGCCTTTTATATTGACGCGCAACTGCCGCGAACCGTACCAATAATTTATGCTGCATTTTCATTAGTGTTTATCGGTGGCACCAGGGCAATAGTGCGCTCTATGGTGGGGTCTGGCATGAAGCGTGTTGGGGAACCCGTCATTATTTATGGTGCGGGTGTCAGTGGCAGACAATTGTTAACTGCTCTGGTACAAAGCCATGAATATTACCCGTTTGCATTTGTTGATGACGATGAAACGCTTCACGGCACAGTTATCCAAGGGGTTCATGTTCATTCTCCTTCTATCATTCGCAAGTTAATCAAGCAAAAAGCGGCGACCAAAATCTTACTCGCTATTCCAAGTGCGTCTCGCTCTCGTCGCCAGGCTATTCTGGAGCAGTTAGAGTCGTTAGCCGTACAAGTGCTGACCTTGCCAGCCATGGCGGATTTGGTCAGTGGCAATAAGCTTTATAGCGATATTAAAGAAGTTGAAATCGATGATTTGCTCGGGCGCGATTGTGTTACACCTAGAGCTGATCTGTTGGCAGCCAATATTCGTAACAAAGTGGTGATGGTGACCGGCGCCGGCGGGTCAATCGGCTCCGAGTTATGCAGGCAGATTTTAAAGCAGTCACCTAAGAAATTGGTGTTGTTTGAATTGTCTGAGTTCGGACTTTATTCCATTGAACGCGAACTTAATGCCATGGCAAAAGAGTTATCTCTTGATGTAAAGATTTATCCCATGATGGGATCTGTACAGCGAGAGAATCGTGTTCAAGCTGTGATGGAAGCTTTCGAGGTTCAAACGGTTTATCATGCTGCAGCCTATAAGCATGTCCCCCTTGTCGAGCATAACGTTGTTGAAGGTGTGCGTAACAACGTGTTTGGTACTTTATATACTGCTCGCGCCGCCATTGCAGCAAATGTTGACACATTTGTGTTAGTCAGTACTGATAAGGCTGTTAGGCCAACGAATGTGATGGGAACAACGAAGCGCATGGCGGAGTTAGTCCTTCAAGCATTAGCAGATAAAGGAAGTGCTACTCGTTTTTGTATGGTTCGATTTGGTAATGTTTTGGGCTCTTCCGGGTCTGTTGTGCCGCTATTCAGAAAGCAGATAGCAAATGGTGGCCCTGTTACTGTAACGCATCCCGAAATTACCCGTTTCTTTATGACCATACCTGAAGCTTCTCAGTTGGTAATTCAAGCTGGTGCTATGGGCAAAGGCGGGGATGTCTTTGTGCTCGATATGGGCAAGTCAGTGAAGATCGTTGATTTGGCAGCTAAGATGATTCGTCTGAGTGGTTTTGAAGTCAAAGATGATAATCATCCTGACGGTGATATAGCCATTGAGTTTTCAGGTTTGCGTCCAGGTGAGAAGCTCTATGAAGAGTTACTGATTGGCGACGACGTTACCGGTACTGAGCATGAACACATCATGACGGCCAATGAGGCCTTTTTAAATTGGGCTGAGCTTGAAGCGATCTTGGCGCGTTTAGATAAAGCTTGTCATGAATTCCAGCATGAAGTGATAAGGGATATTCTTCTTTCTACGCCAACAGGGTTTAGTCCAACTGACGGTATTTGTGATTTAGTCTGGTTACAGAAAAATCAAGATAGTAAGAACAACGGCATTAAGGACAATAAAGTCATTCCTTTGGTGTCTTAATTTTGCTCTTAGTCCAATAAAACTCCTCTTTATTTGGGGAGTTTTCTTTTTTGAGTATTTTTTATGAAAGTTGTTATTCCCGTAGCGGGACTTGGCACCCGTATGCTTCCTGCGACCAAGGCTATCCCGAAAGAGATGTTGCCGCTTGTTGATAAACCGCTTATTCAATACATAGTGAATGAGTGCGTTGCAGCCGGTGTGAAAGAGATAGTGTTGGTGACTCACGCCAGTAAAAACGCTATCGAAAATCACTTTGATACCTCATACGAGCTTGAGTCGACGCTCGAGAAGCGTGTAAAGCGTCAGCTGCTTGATGAGGTGCAATCGATTTGCCCTAAAGACGTGACCATTATGCATGTTCGTCAGGGCGAGGCTAAGGGGCTTGGTCATGCAGTGCTTTGTGCTAAACCTTGTATAGGCAACAATCCGTTCGCAGTCGTTTTGCCCGATGTGATCTTAGATGACTATAGTGCCGATCAAAGCTCCGAAAACCTGGCTGCGATGATTAAACATTATAAAGCGACTCAAGCTAGCCAAATCATGGTAGCGCCAGTGGCTCTAGATGAAGTAAACAAATACGGGATTGCCGATTGTGGTGGCGTAGATATCGCACCTGGTGAATCATCAGTCATTAAGGCTATGGTCGAAAAGCCAGCCATTGGTGAAGCCCCATCTAATCTTGCTGTTGTAGGTCGTTACGTTTTGTCTGAAAAAATCTGGGACTTGCTGGCTAAAACCCCCGCTGGTGCAGGGGATGAGATCCAATTGACAGACGCGATTGATATGCTTATTGAATCTGACACTGTCGAAGCCTTCAATATGACAGGTAAGTCTCATGATTGTGGCGACAAACTTGGTTATATGACGGCTTTTGTTGAGTATGGCCTGCGTAATGAAAAGCTGGGTAAAGAGTTTCGTCATCAGTTAGAGAACTTGCTCGGACAATAATCTAGGTCCGAATTTTAATGCCCACTTTGGCTTGTCGAAGTGGGCATTTTTCATTTCAGGGTAATGTATTATCTAATGAGAGCTTTAAGCTAAGACTAAATGAGAGCGATATAGTGAAAGGTATTTTATTAGCCGGTGGTACTGGCACGCGGTTATATCCCATCACACGTGGCGTATCTAAGCAGCTGCTACCTGTGTATGACAAGCCGATGATCTATTATCCGCTTTCTGTTCTTATGCTGGCGGGGATCCGCGATATTTTGATCATCACGACCCCTGATGAACAGATGTTGTTTCAGCGCTTACTCGGTGATGGTAGTGATTTTGGTATTTCGCTTGCCTATCAAGTACAGCCAAAACCTGAAGGGATCGCACAGGCCTTTATCATTGCTGAGGAGTTTATTGGTACCGACAGCGTGTGTTTGGTGCTGGGAGATAACGTTTTTTATGGGCAGGGTTTCAGTCTCACGCTGAAACAGACTGTAGCTGAACTCAGCAATGCAGATTCGGTAGGGGCGACTATCTTTGCCTATCAGGTCGACCAAGCAGAAAGATTTGGCGTGGTGGAGTTTGATGCTGATTTCACCCCCTTGGCAATCGATGAAAAGCCAGTTTTACCAAAATCTAACTGGGCGGTCACCGGACTCTATTTTTATGACAATCAAGTCGTCGACATCGCTAAAGGATTAACGCCCTCAAAACGTGGTGAGCTTGAAGTCACGGAAATTAATCAATCCTATTTAAAGCGCGGTGAACTTAAAGTCGAATTATTGGGACGTGGTTTTGCTTGGCTAGATACCGGTACGTTCGACAGTCTGCAGCAGGCTTCATCTTTTGTTCAAACCATAGAAACTGTGCAGGGTCTAAAAGTGGCTTGTCTTGAAGAGATAGCCTGGCGTAATGGCTGGCTGACCAATGAGGATATTCATCGTCTTGCCAAGCCTATGCTGAAAAACAGCTATGGTCAGTACTTACTTTCACTGGTGACCCCATAGGGCTTAGTAAAGGAAAGCTGTGCTAGGTTTGTATTAGTCATGAGGGAGCTGAGAAAGCGACTGGCTAAGACTGCTGACAATGGATATTAGTGCTTGCTTCAATGTTTTGCATAGGACTCGTTGAACAGTCAGCTTTGTCGGTTGCGCCACCCAAGTACAAGCCACTCATTTAGTGTTCGGTGGGAGAGGGGAACCAACTGGAACAATTGCCCACTCAATTTCAGTGAGCAATTGAATAAACCAGTTGATTGCGGATTTACGACGCGACGGCTTCTGAGCTCATGAGTTGATCAAAAGCGTTGCCGTCATTGCGAGACGCATTTACGACATAAGGGGCGTAGACGTCAAACAGTAACCGTGTATCACTGTGGCCCAGCAGCTGCGATATGTAGAGTGGATTTTCAAGGGCAGCGATATGTAATACCGCAGCCGTATGACGGGTTTCATAGGGGCGGCGCTTTTTTAACCCCGCGCTTTTCAATGTCGGGTACCATAATTTTCGACTGACATAGTGGGTTTGCAGTGGTGTACCTGAAGGCCCTGTGAACACAAAATTACTGCCTGAGCGATTGGCAGCTTTGATCCGCTTAAATGCATCATACACAGTGTCGCACATTTTCAGATCTCGACGAGATTTCGGTGTTTTCACATCACATACCACCCCGTTGACCCAGTTTTGTCGAATACGGATCAATCGGTGCTCAAAATCGATATGTTCCCATTCCAATCCATGCACCTCACAGCTTCGCATTCCAGTCCAAAACCGAATAATGAAATAGTCTTTCCACTGTTTAGGAACCACAGAAAGAAAGCAGCGCACTTCGGCAATGGTCATGGGGTAAGACTCTGCTTTTTCTTCTTTCAAGGAGCGGTAACGCCTCAGTGGGTAATCAAACTTAAACTCTTCAGATGCTAGGCTGGTAATGGCGATGAGTGGCCACAGAATGTTATTCACGCGGCGATTGGAGAGTTGCCTGGTACCATCTTCCTTCTTTATATCCAGTAATTTCTGACGAAAGAAATCAATTTGAGTCAGACTGACTTCATTGACTAAGGTATTGCCAAACTCTGGGATGAGATATTTTGTCAGCGCTTTCCGAACACTGCCTTGATAACTTTCTTTCCACTTGGCCTTTTGGCGTTCAAACCATTGGTTGGCGTAGTTATCAAAGAAAGGGTACTGACGGTCGGGATGTCGCGTCCGTTGCAGTTGTTCAAACAGAGCGACTTTTTTACTGTTGGGGAAGTAGTCTCGGTACTGAAAGCTACCTAAGTCTATCTCAGCATTCATCTGCTTTAGGGTGGCTTTAGCGCTGGCCAAGTTTTTTGGGGTGGCCATCATTTTAGTGCCTTCACGAAAGCGTTGGCCGTAGAGGTGTAGGTCGAACTGAATACGCCCATTAGGGCGAATACGAATATGAGCCATAATCGTCTCCATCAAATAGATCTGTCCCTATCCGATGGAATTCGTTAAGATCTCGCCATCGGCTGGGGTGAGGTTAATAGTCTTCTGCAGCCGGTACGGGGCAGGGTGGTTGCCGCCATCCTGTCCCAACTGCTTCTTTATCAGGTTAACCGGGTTATGAAAACCCGCAACTGCACCTGAAACGCCTCATTTCCCAATAGTCCGCACATTGCAAGTATTGGTTAAAAAGACAGCTTTCAATATATCAAATACTGGTTGTTTGTCCAGTAGTTTCTGCTTGAATTAATCACTTAATAATGACTTTTCTAATACCGAAACGGTGCGATAGATCAGCGCTTGAAAATAAGCCTAAGCAAACACCCTTCGATGACTTCAGTACTGTCTTGCAGACCCTAACAGAAGCGATCAAGTGCCACTTACCCTCAATCATGACCCTATCGCTGCTGCAATTTAAAGCAACGAAGGGATGACGTTTCATTTCTGAGCGGTAAACGCTGATCAACTAGCATCTGATTTTATTCTTGCTTGTGCAGTACACTCGCTGGTAAACCGTATACCGCAATCACATCCAATACTTTAAGGGAGTATTTGGTTTCATATACTGCCCTACCCATCAGTTTGCCGTACATGGTGTCAGCCTCATTGGAAGATAAGCCGCTTTTTGAAAAGTCGAAGTTATTGATGGGCATTTGTCTTATTTGTTCGATATAAAGCTGGTCTATCACTTTTTGGCTTTCACTGCGTAGGTCCTCTTTTTTATAACCCCAGCTTTCTTTTGCTATCACGCCAACGGGAAGGTTGGATAGGTCGTATATTTTTCTATCTCTAAGAAAGATCTCTGCTTGTTTCAATTTATAATCGCGGTGTTCATAGTTGAGTGGTATAGCACCGTTCATGAGAGAGTTCGCTAAAAAGACTGTGGCTAGACTGAGCATGGTAGGATCCTTTTGAGTTGATAAAGATTGCGATTTCAATCATAGAGGCAAGTCAAGATCCGGCAACTGTGTGGAAAGTCAAACGGGTAGAGCTCCCTTTATGCTGTTAGGTTGGGAGGATAGGTCAGGGGTAATCCAATCCCCTCTATTAAGGAAGGTGCGAATAAGTCCGAGATGTGAGATCATCGTGTTGTAACCTGAACCCAGAATGAGTAACCGGATGAGCCAGCAACTGACTTTTGCCGACAGTGAGTTTTCCAGTAAACGCCGCCAGACCCGCAAAGAAGTTTTCCTTGGCAGAATGGATGACTTGCTTCCCTGGGACAAATTACTTGGCGTTATCGAGCCTGTGTATCCCAAGGCCGGTAATGGTCGCAGGCCCTATCCGCTGGAAACCATGCTGCGTATTCACTGCATGCAGCAATGGTACAACCTGAGCGATGAGGCCATGGAAGATGCCCTCTATGAAATCGCCTCCATGCGCCAATTTGCTCGCCTGTCACTGGATAAAGCCATTCCAGACCGCACTACCATCATGAATTTCCGGCATTTGCTGGAGCAGCATGAACTGGCCCGCAAAATCTTCAGTACCGTTAATCACTGGCTAGCAGAGTGTGGCGTTCTAATGACCCAGGGCACCTTGGTGGATGCCACCATCATTCAAGCCCCCAGCTCTACCAAAAACAAACACAACAGCCGTGATGAAGACATGCACCAGACCAAGAAAGGTAACCAGTGGTACTTCGGCATGAAAGCGCACATTGGCGTGGACGCCAAAAGTGGCCTGACCCACAGTCTGGTGACCACGGCGGCTAACGAGCACGACCTCAATCAGGTTGGCAAGTTACTGCATGGCGATGAAGAGTTTATCTCAGCCGATGCTGGTTATCAGGGGGCCGAAAAGCGCGATGAGCTCAGCGATGTCAGCGCAGACTGGCTTATCGCCAAGCGTCCCGGCAAAGTGAATGCATTGAAGCAACACCCGCGCAAGAACAAGCTGGCCATCCGTTACGAATACCTGAAAGCGAGTATCCGAGCGAAGGTTGAGCATCCATTTCGGATAGTAAAATGTCAGTTTGGTTTCGTCAAAGCCAGGTACAAAGGGCTGGCTAAAAATGACAGTCAACTGGCGATGTTATTCACCCTGGCGAACCTGGTTCGAGTTGACCAATTGATACGGGCACAGGCGAGATCTACCTGAAATGAGGAAATTGGCCTGAAACAGGGCCAAAATCAGCCACGAAGAGACGATTTTGGGCTGAAAATTGGAAAATTGAGCCACAGGACGTCGATAAAGGACGGTTTGGGGCGTCATATCGGGAGCTGCGGACCACTTAATCGCAGCTTCCCTA
>NZ_JBKORL010000085.1:0-2572 GCF_047314525.1 Shewanella sp. BJSY2023SW007
GAGACTATATCTGTGACCCTGGGTAATGTGGCTGCAAATTCGCTCGGTAGTTATTCAATGTCATTAGGTGGTAGCGCAATGAATATAGCTGCGGCAACCAATGGCATTCAATTAGAGGATAATTTGACTCTGACTGGTGGTGGTAAAACTACTGGAGCAATAGCTTGGAATGCGGGTGATTCTGCAAAAGACATTGCTGCCGCAATTAACACAGCTGCTTCGGGCGCTGGAATTGATGCCAAAGCAGAAGCCAGCAACGAGATGACCATAGGTGGTCTGACTGCGGGTGGTGCAATTTCCTTCACGTTGAATGGTCAAGCAGTGGCAGCCAGTGTAGCTTCGCCCTCGGATTTGACAGCACTGGCAGAAGCCATTAACGGTGTCAGCGGTGCTTCCGGGGTGAAGGCAGAATTCACGGACCCCAGCGACCGTACCACACTGAAATTGAGTGCTGCCGATGGTGAAGATATCAGCATAGCCGCCTTTGCCAACGCAACCGCAGGTAACGATTCAATGGATTTTGGTGGTTTTACCCTGACAGAGGGTGGAGCTGTTGCCGCTGTTAAAACAGGCACTGTGGAAGTTACCAGCACAGGCAATTTTAGTTTTGCCAACGGTGGGGGAACGGAATTCAACGCAGCCAATGCAAGTTTTGCATCTGTGTCCAGCATTGATATTTCAGATGCACCTGGCGCACAAAGTGCTATTGCGACCATAGATGCCGCTATTGCACAGATTGATAGTCAGCGTGCCGACCTGGGTGCGGTGCAAAACCGTTTGGGCTTTACCATCAACAACCTGAACAGCATTAGCACCAACGTGTCTGACGCCCGTAGCCGGATTCAGGATGTGGACTTTGCCAAGGAAACAGCCACGCTGACCAAGCAGCAGATTTTGTCTCAGACCTCGTCTGCGATGCTGGCTCAGGCGAACCAACTGCCTCAGGTGGCCCTGTCGCTGCTCGGCTAATGCAAGCCCATCGGATAAGACAAAACAACACAAGCGGCTTTGGCCGCTTGTGTTGTTTTCAGTTGTACTCTTTGTTGGTAGAGACAAGTCATCAGTTGTTGGTATAGATAAGCAATCAGTTGTCGGTCTGGCTTGGTAATAAGCCCAATTGCATAGTGTGAATTATGGTAAAAGTTATTTTTATACAATGGCTTGGGCTTAAATTATAAAAATGATCTTTTTTTGCTAAAGTCTCTCAGCTTGCTGCCGTTACAGTGACTGTAACAGATTAGCTCCGCCTGGCTTGACAGCTAGCCAGCGGTCAACCAGCAAGAGAGGAACCTACTATGGCTATTTCCGTCAATACTAACGTGACTTCACTGAGCTCACAAAAGAACCTCAATAACGCCAACAGCGCCTTGAAAACCTCTATGGAGCGTCTGTCATCCGGCCTGCGCATCAACAGCGCCAAGGATGATGCCGCCGGTCTGCAAATCTCCAACCGCCTGACCAGCCAGATCAACGGCCTGGATGTGGCCCAGCGTAACGCCAACGATGGTATCTCCATCGCCCAGACCGCCGAAGGTGCCATGCAGGAGTCCACCAACATACTGCAACGTATGCGCGACTTATCCTTGCAATCCGCCAACGGTTCCAACTCGGCCGAAGACCGCGCTGCGATGCAGAAAGAGATTACGTCTCTACAGGCTGAGTTAACCCGTATTTCGGATACCACGGCGTTCGGTGGCCAGAAGTTGTTGGATGGCAACTATGGTACCCAGGCATTCCAGGTGGGCGCCAATGCCAATGAGACTATATCTGTGACCCTGGGTAATGTGGCTGCAAATTCGCTCGGTAGTTATTCAATGTCATTAGGTGGTAGCGCAATGAATATAGCTGCGGCAACCAATGGCATTCAATTAGAGGATAATTTGACTCTGACTGGTGGTGGTAAAACTACTGGAGCAATAGCTTGGAATGCGGGTGATTCTGCAAAAGACATTGCTGCCGCAATTAACACAGCTGCTTCGGGCGCTGGAATTGATGCCAAAGCAGAAGCCAGCAACGAGATGACCATAGGTGGTCTGACTGCGGGTGGTGCAATTTCCTTCACGTTGAATGGTCAAGCAGTGGCAGCCAGTGTAGCTTCGCCCTCGGATTTGACAGCACTGGCAGAAGCCATTAACGGTGTCAGCGGTGCTTCCGGGGTGAAGGCAGAATTCACGGACCCCAGCGACCGTACCACACTGAAATTGAGTGCTGCCGATGGTGAAGATATCAGCATAGCCGCCTTTGCCAACGCAACCGCAGGTAACGATTCAATGGATTTTGGTGGTTTTACCCTGACAGAGGGTGGAGCTGTTGCCGCTGTTAAAACAGGCACTGTGGAAGTTACCAGCACAGGCAATTTTAGTTTTGCCAACGGTGGGGGAACGGAATTCAACGCAGCCAATGCAAGTTTTGCATCTGTGTCCAGCATTGATATTTCAGATGCACCTGGCGCACAAAGTGCTATTGCGACCATAGATGCCGCTATTGCACAGATTGATAGTCAGCGTGCCGACCTGGGTGCGGTGCAAAACCGTTTGGGCTTTACCATCAACAACCTGAACAGCATTAGCAC
>NZ_JBKORL010000086.1:0-19558 GCF_047314525.1 Shewanella sp. BJSY2023SW007
GTGCTAATGCTGTTCAGGTTGTTGATGGTAAAGCCCAAACGGTTTTGCACCGCACCCAGGTCGGCACGCTGACTATCAATCTGTGCAATAGCGGCATCTATGGTCGCAATAGCACTTTGTGCGCCAGGTGCATCTGAAATATCAATGCTGGACACAGATGCAAAACTTGCATTGGCTGCGTTGAATTCCGTTCCCCCACCGTTGGCAAAACTAAAATTGCCTGTGCTGGTAACTTCCACAGTGCCTGTTTTAACAGCGGCAACAGCTCCACCCTCTGTCAGGGTAAAACCACCAAAATCCATTGAATCGTTACCTGCGGTTGCGTTGGCAAAGGCGGCTATGCTGATATCTTCACCATCGGCAGCACTCAATTTCAGTGTGGTACGGTCGCTGGGGTCCGTGAATTCTGCCTTCACCCCGGAAGCACCGCTGACACCGTTAATGGCTTCTGCCAGTGCTGTCAAATCCGAGGGCGAAGCTACACTGGCTGCCACTGCTTGACCATTCAACGTGAAGGAAATTGCACCACCCGCAGTCAGACCACCTATGGTCATCTCGTTGCTGGCTTCTGCTTTGGCATCAATTCCAGCGCCCGAAGCAGCTGTGTTAATTGCGGCAGCAATGTCTTTTGCAGAATCACCCGCATTCCAAGCTATTGCTCCAGTAGTTTTACCACCACCAGTCAGAGTCAAATTATCCTCTAATTGAATGCCATTGGTTGCCGCAGCTATATTCATTGCGCTACCACCTAATGACATTGAATAACTACCGAGCGAATTTGCAGCCACATTACCCAGGGTCACAGATATAGTCTCGTTGGCATTGGCGCCCACCTGGAAGGCCTGGGTTCCGTAGTCGCCATTCAACAGTTTTTGGTTACCAAAGGAAGTAGTATCAGAGATACGGGTCAACTCTGCTTGCAGGGCCGACAACTCTTTTTGCATCGCAGCGCGGTCTTCGGCCGAGTTGGAGCCGTTGGCCGATTGCAGTGACAAATCACGCATACGCTGCAAAATATTGGTGGACTCCTGCATGGCACCTTCGGCGGTCTGGGCGATAGAAATACCGTCATTGGCGTTGCGTTGGGCCACATCCAGGCCGTTGATCTGACTGGCTGGTCAGACGGTTGGAGATTTGCAGACCGGCTGCATCGTCTTTGGCGCTGTTGATACGCAGGCCACTGGACAGACGCTCCATGGAGGTCTGCAGATGGTTGTTGGCGCCGTTAAGATTTTTCTGCGCCTTCAATGAAGTTACGTTGGTATTAACGGTAATAGCCATGTTGAGTTCCTCTTCCTAGTTTTAGCGCCAAGACTCGGAGCTTGGCTAAAATTGTTAACAACTTATCTGACAGACGGGTAGGTCTTTGTTTACTGCTAAATAAAGTCAAACAGGGAAACAGAACCCACTCTACTGAACACATTTGAAACGGCGTTCAAGGCCAACTGCTGTTTTTGAAATTCGGTTATCGCCGCGGCGTAATCGAGA
Source organism: Shewanella sp. BJSY2023SW007 (assembly GCF_047314525.1). Classification (NCBI taxonomy): domain Bacteria; kingdom Pseudomonadati; phylum Pseudomonadota; class Gammaproteobacteria; order Alteromonadales; family Shewanellaceae; genus Shewanella; species Shewanella sp. BJSY2023SW007. The sequence continues at coordinate 1,489 of NZ_JBKORL010000086.1, forward strand.
TCTTCCAGCAGTGACAATGCCGACTTATTCACCAACTCTTCTTCTGCATGATTGCTGCTGTAGCTTTCGAGGCTCTTAAGACTGTTGCCCGCAACGCCTCTGGCTACACCGAGTTGAGTCATACCACTGTCAAGATTAACCAATAACTGTGCCAACTCAGCTTGTCCGTTGGGGGTATTGACCAGGTCTGGATCCTCCAGCAGGGTTATCGCCTGTTGAATGGTGTCGAAAATCGGCACCTCGGCCTTAGGTTCCATGGTGAAGGAATCCCCGCCAGCCGGCGTGCCATCCAGCTTCACCTCTATACCGTTGAAGCTCACTGGGTTACTGGCATCGAAGTTAGCCACATTGCTGACAGCCGTACCGCTTGAATCCAACACTTGCAAATCAACCCCACCAGCGCCGTTATCGGTAAAGTTAAAGGTGTAGGTATCAGCCACATGGCTCCCAGGAGGGCTTATTTTGGCACTGAGTACCCTGAACTCCCCGGTTTGCGGGGCCAAATAATTGACGCCGTAGTCACCCAAGGCGTTGGCAGCATTCATAAAAGCCGAGTCCCCGGGAATATTGGTGCCCATAGCAACCCCTTGTGCCACCAAGGCATCACGAACGCCGCTATCACCGCTGTAAACCATGTTGCCGCTGGCATCGAAGGCAAAGGGCTGAGTATCTGTGTTGTATCCGGCAAACAGGTAATTGCCTGACTCATCCTGGGTATTGGCAATACTTAGAAGTTCATCCAAACTGCTGCGCATTTCATCGGCAATAGTTTGCCGTTCCGAGGGACCAAGGGTGCCATTTACTGCACGCAGCATCTGTTCACGAATGCCGGTGACCAAAGTTTCGGCGCTGCCGAGCTTACTTTCCGCCAAAGATAAGCGGTTTTTGCTGTAATCCACATTCTTGAGATACTGCTGCACCAGCGCGTTTTGCTGATAGAGGTTGTCTATGCCGATAGCTGCCACCGGGTCATCACCGGCAGTGTTGACCTTTTTACCGCTGGAGAGCTGTTCGAGGATCCTGTTGGTATCGGTTTGCTTCTGCAGAATGCTGTTTAAATTCTGCTGGTACATCTGTGAAGTTGAAATACGCATCTCTCAAGCTCCTATCGAACCGAACTGAACAGGGTGTCGAACAGGGCATTGGCCGTAGTCATGATCCGTGCCGATGCCTGATAGGCCTGTTGGAACTGCATCAAATTGGCCGCTTCTTCATCCAGGTTAACTCCCGACTCCGACTGCACCCTGGCATAGGCCTGGTTGTAAATGGCCTCTGCCGAACCGGCCCTGACTTGGGCAGATTTGGTTTGGCTGCCAATATCCAGCTTGGTCTTTTCAAACACATCACCCAGGGTCGACTTACCGTTATTCATTATCTTGCTGTCACTGAGTTTGGCCATGGCCAAGGCATTGGTGTTGTCACCCGGCGCAAAGCTGAGATCAAAGGTGAAACTCTCACTACCGCCACTACTGCCATCGACTTCAAAAGTAAAACCAAAGGCGCTGATCTGCGGCGGAGTACCCGCAGCCGTCCCGGTTGCCAAAGAAGCGCCGTTGACATCAAATACTTCATAGGAAGGCGGATTGACACTGGTATCCAGGGTGAATGTCAGCTCACTGTCAGTCACGGGGAAGTTAGCCGCGCTTCTGTCGTCTATGCTGACCAACTTCACTGAAGTGCTGCCTGAATTACCTGCGTTAGCGGTAATTTTCGGCGCCGCTGCGGCAATACCCTTGGGATCTGACATCACCACACCTATGTTGGCCGCCGCATTGGCCGTTGGCCGTATTTCAAACCTGTCACCGGCAGCCATGGCACCGGCATCAATTTTGATACTGAAGCCGTTGGCGCCTTCCAGAGTATCGCCGTTGAGCGTCAAATTGGTCACCGCCCCCGTCTTCATGTCCTTGAGTTCATAATTACCGGCATTGGTATAGTTCAGCTCATAACTGCTGCCGGACAGGGCGCCGACATCATCGATATTAACGCTCAAAGAAGCTGTGCCAGAGTTGCCGGAATAGGCGCCGACACGACCTGCGGCAATCACAGGGTCATTGATATCGGTAAAAATGGGTTGTCCGAGTTCGCCATTGAGATCAAAACCCTGGGACTGCATCTCGTTAAAAGCATCGGCAATCCCCAGCGCCAACTGCCCCAGCTCATGGCTGGCGGGCATCAGGGTGTTGTCACGAAAATCAAATAAGGCGCCCAGTTGCCCCCCAAGCTTGGCGGGGTCGGCCTTCAACTCGTTGCCCCCGAGGCTATAGGTCAGCTCTGGCTCATTGGGGAAGGGGTCACCTGCGGTCATGCCCATGGTCATGGCCACTTCACCGGATACCAACATAAAAGAGCTACCCAGCATGATGGAGCGAGCACCGTTTTCCAGCGGGATCACATTGACTTCGGCGTACTGGCTTAACTCTTTAATCAGCGCATCTTGCTTATCCAACAACTGCGCATCGTTACCGGGTGACTTCATCAGTTCAAGATTGATCTGCGCCATCTCTTTACTGATCTCATTGATCCTGGTGGTAATGCTTTCAATCTGATCATTGGTTTGCTGCACCTGACCTGTCAGATGACTCTGCATTTGATTGAGATTCTGCGCCAGTTGCGAGGCCGAATTGAGCACAGAGCCGCGGATCCCCAGATCCGCTGGCAGGTCAGCCAAACTATTGAGACCGGAGAAAAAGTCATTCAATGAGGCTGGCACCGCCTTGCCTATTTGGGAAAACAGCTGATCCAGCCCGCTGAGCTTGGTGTAGCTGGCCTCGGCAGCACTGAGCCCTGTCTGACCGATACGCAGCTCTCTGGCAGCATAATCATTGTAGATACGCTTTACATCCTGCACATAAGTACCTGTGCCATAGAAGTTATTGCCAAGACGCATTGAGGTGGAGCTGCCCTGTATAGCCACCTGGCGGTGATAGCCTTCAGTATTGACGTTGGCAATATTGTTACTGGTCACCCCCAATTGTGATTGGGCAGCCAGGATCCCGCTGCGGGCTATATTGAACAGATCCATAGACATGGGTTATCGCTCCTGCACCTTTACTGGCCCGGCTTTGAGCCGAACTCCTGCAACAACTGACCAAAATCGGCCTTGATGGTATCCAGCACTTTCATCACCTTGTTGGCATATTGAGGATCCGTGGCGTATCCCGCCTCGGCCAGTGCCTTGATAAACTCGTCGGGATTAGCGGCCATCTTGCGCGCCTGGCTGTAACGATCGTTATCGGAAATAAAGCGGACAAAGTCGTTAAAGCTCTGCTCAAAACTGTCGTACACCCGAAAGTCAGCTTTTTGCCGCACAGCTGTGCCCTGCTCATATTCCAGGGTAGACACCGCCGCTTTCTCACCCTGCCAACGTCTGTCGGCCTTGATATTGAACAGGTTGTTACTGGACTCACCTTTATGACCACGGACCATTTTCTGGCCCCAACCGGTTTCCAGAGCCGATTGCGCCAGCAGCACTTCGGGTTGAGTCCCCAAGGCATCGGCAGCAGCCTTGGCATGAGGATAAAGCTGTCTGACAAACTCTTCCTGACTGCCGATTGCCGGCCGCGCCTGCCGCCATGACGGCAATACTTTGCCGCTCAATACCTGCTGCAGACTGTCACTGCTTGGCAGCGCGGATGCTTTGGCCGCAGTCGCTTCAACACCGGATATCTTCTCTGTCTGGCCGCCGCTCAAGGCCGCGACACTGCGGTTATCGACATCGCCGCGGAGCACTGAGGCCGGGGTAATGCCGGAATTTTCCGGTGACAACTGCTGCACCATGAGATCCGCCAGCCCCAGCATGCCTTTGGAGGACAGCTCCACCGACATCTGCTGATCGTGCATCTGCTCGTAGAACTTGGTGTACTGACTGTTCATCGGGCTGTCGGATTCAAATATCGCGTTGGCATCTCGCATGCTTTTCATCAACATCTGCACAAAGATGCCTTCAAACTGCTGCGCGACTTCTTTAAGCGCTGCTTTTTGATCCTGCTGCGCCTGGGCTCTGAGCTTGTCCAGCCCACCGAGATCCAGAAATTGCGAAGCATCAGCCATTTTGTTCATAGTCGATAAACCAATGTGCCATTAATCAGATGATGATGAGTTCACCATGCAAAGCCCCTGCCATCTTTAAGGCTTCGAGGATTGCCAACACATCCGATGGCGCCGCGCCCACCATATTCACCGCCCGCACCAACTCATCGAGAGAAGTGCCCGGGTTGAACATAAACATACGTCTATTATCCTGAGCCACATCTATGGTGCTGTTGCTGGTCACCGCAGTCTGGCCGCCGGCCAGGGCATTGGGTTGAGAAACCTGAGTTGCTTCGGCAATGGTGACGGTAAGGCCGCCATGGGTCACAGCCGCAGGCAAGAGTTTGACGTCCTTACCCACCACTATGGTGCCGGTGCGGGAGTTGACTATCACCTTGGCCGATTCATCGGCTGGCTCAACCTGAATATTTTCCAGGGTGGCCAGGAAAGATACCCGCTGCGACACATCTCTGGGGGCGCTGACCTGAATGGAAGAAGCATCGAGCGCCCGCGCCATACCCGGGCCGAGTAAGCCGTTAATGGCATCTGCGGTACGCTTGGCGGTGGAGAAATCGGCTCTGTGCAGGTTAAAAGTCAGGTGATCGCCATTACCGAAGGGGCTGGCCACTTCACGCTCGACTATGCCGCCGTTGGGAATGCGGCCCACAGTTGGGGTGTTCTGGATAACCTTGGAGCCATCAAGGCCCTCGGCACTGAAACCACTGACCACCAGACTCCCCTGAGCGATGGCGTAAACATTGCCGTCCACCCCTTTAAGGAAAGTTTGCAGCAGAGTGCCGCCGCGCAGGCTCTTGGCTTCACCCAAGCTCGATACCGTCACATCCAGGGTTTGTCCCGGCTTGATAAAGGGCGGCATATCGGCATGCACTGCCACCACGGCAATATTCTTGATCTTGGGCCTGAAGTTATCCGGCAGATTGATGCCAAAATTCTTCAGCATGGTCTTGAAGGTCTGCTCCGTGTAACGGGTCTTCTCCCCGGTTCCCGGCAAACCCACCACTAGGCCATAGCCTATCAACTGGTTATCCCTGACCCCTTGGATATCGGCGATATCCTTGATGCGCTCGGCCTGCCCCGGCAGAGAAACCAGCAAACAGGCAAGTGCCATGATTAATTTTATTTTCATGAGCTTATCCTCAGAAAGGCCACCAGTCAGAGAGGAAGAACTGGCTCAGCCAGCCCACCTTTTGCGACTCGGCAAAAGTGCCGGTACCGCTGTACTGAATACGGGCATTGGCGACTTTGGGCGAATCTATGGTGTTTTCAGGGGTAATATCCTGCGGCCGAATAATGCCGGTTACCCGGATAAACTCGTCGCCATTATTGATGGTGATCCACTTTTCACCGCGAATAACCAGGTTGCCATTGCCCAGCACCTGCATCACATTGGCCGAGATCTGCCCGGAGAGACTGTTGCTCTGATCGGCATCGGCCTCACGATTGGTATCCATGCTGTCGCCGTAACGGAAATCCAGCGGATTGCCCTTGATGGTGACATTGCTGCCGCCCATATAGAGCGGGTTCACCGACATGTCCGAGCCTTTCTTGATCTTGTTACCGACGCTTTTCTTCGCCTGGGTTGACTCCACCAACACCACAGTGATGATGTCCCCTACCCTGTGCGCCCGCAGATCCGAGTAAAGCGAAGACGCCTGGCTATCCTGATAAATAGAGCCGGTCGGCGCTATCCGGGTTGGCGGTGCTTCGGGATACACAGGCGCATAATAGGGATCATCGGCTATGGGTTTATTCTGGGTAGCAGTGCAAGCCCCCAGAAATAAAGCCGGAATGATAAGGAACAAGGGTTTCATCACATCACCTCATCACAGATTCTGGTTCACGTAGGCCAGCATCTGGTCTACGGCCGAAATGACTTTGGAGTTCATTTCGTAGATCCGCTGACTCTCAATCAAGTTAACCAGCTCTTCGGTCACGTTAACGTTGGAGGTTTCCAGCGACCCCTGACGAATAGAGCCCAAACCGTCCAGTGAGGCAGTCCCCTGAATTGGGGTGCCGCTGGCGCCCGTCTCCAGATAGAGGTTTTGCCCTATGGGATCCAGGCCGGATGGATTAATGAAGTCAGAGATAGTCAGTTGGCCCACCACCTGGTTTTCGGCGGCTCCAGGGGTTTTAACCGACACTTCACCTTCGGCGGAAACCGTAATACTGGTGGCATCGTCCGGAATGGTAATAGCAGGCTGCAACACATAGCCGGCGCCGGAAGTCACTATCTGGCCGGTGTCATCCAAACTGAACTGGCCATTACGAGTGTAGGCAGTGGTGCCATCAGGCAGTTGAATTTCAAAGAAGCCCGGGCCCTCAATCATCATATCCAGCGCGTTATCTGTGGTTTGCAAATTACCCTGGGAAAAAATTTTCTGGGTGGCCACCACTTTAGTGCCTGCGCCCAGGTTAAGGCCGTTGGGCAACTTGGTGTTGGAGGCACTGATACCACCGGCCTGATTGACCGTCTGATACAGTAAGTCTTCAAATACCGCCCGGCCCTTCTTGTAGCCTATGGTGCTGGCATTAGCGACGTTATTTGAAATCACCGAGATGTCCGTTTGCTGGGCATCTAACCCAGTCTTACTTATCCATAACGCGGGATGCATATCAATTACTCCTAGCTAATGCGCATCAGTGAAGCGGACGACTTGTCGTTCTCTTCTGCGGTTTTCATCATTTTTACCTGCAGCTCAAACTGACGTTGCAACTCAATCAGGTTGACCATCTCATCCACGGCATTGACATTGCTGCCTTCCACGGCGCCGCTTTCCACGTTGACAAAGGGATCGGCGGCGGCCGGATTGCCATCCAGAGTGCGGAACAAGCCATCTTCACCGCGCATCAGGTTCTCATTGCCCGGGTTGACCAGCTTGATGCGCCCCACCTCTTCTATCACCTCGGCGGTTGCGCCCTGGGGACGAATGGAGATAGTGCCGTCGGTGGCAATCTGGATTTTGTCTATCGGCAGCGGCAGCACTATCGGGCCGTTATCACCCATCACAGGGTTGCCCCTGTCGTTACGCAGCAAACCTGTGGTGTCAAAACTCAGACTACCGGAGCGGGTATAGGCCTCACTGCCATCGGCGGCCTGCACCGCAATCCAGCCTTGATCTTTGATGGCAATATCCAGATCCCGCCCGGTCGATTTGATAGGGCCGGACTGAAAGTTGGCCGAGGGCGACTCTGTCATGGCGAACACCCGGGTCGGCAAGCCTTCGCCGAAGGCTTGCATCGCACGAGCCTGAGCCATGTCGGCCTTGAAACCATCTGTGTTGGCATTGGCCAGGTTGTTACCCCTAACCGCCAGCGCATTCATGTTTTGTTTGGCGCCAGTCATGGCGACATAGAGAAGTTTGTCCACCTGCTGCTCCGTCAATCTTTTTACCTATTCAGGTAAAAGCAAACATCGTGCCAATAAAATGAGCAGTTGAGCACTAGGACAGCAGAAGAACTTCAGTAACTTGGGAATTAATAGGCGAAGGTGCGGCAAGACGTTGCCGGGCGGCAATGTCTTGCACAGGAAGGCTTAGCGGATCTGCAGTACTGTCTGCTGCAGTGTGTTGTTCACTTCCAGAGTACGGGAGTTGGCCTGGAAGTTACGTTGGGCCGAAATCAAATCCACCAGCTCAGTGGTCAGGTCAACGTTGGATTGCTCCAGTGTTGATGAACGGATACTGCCAAACACACCGCTGTTGGCCTCACCGGCCAGCGCCGCGCCTGAATCCAGGCTGGCTTTCCAGGAGGTATTACCCACCTGGCTCAGTCCCTGCTCATTGGAGAAGCGTGCCAACGCCACCCGTGCCAGGGGCACTGTTGAGCCATTGCTGTACTTGGCAGAGATCAAACCATCAGTACCCACTTCCACATTAGTCAAACGGCCCACTGTCACACCATCCTGCGTCAATTCCGTGGCGTTGAACTTTTCCGAGAACTGGGTCGGATTATTGAAATCTATGGTTATCGCTTGAGTGCCGTCAGCAGCAGGGCCAAGAACGTTGGCCCCGCCAACTCCCAACTGCTCTGTGGTGATCACCGCAGGATCGGAACCTATATAACCGCCGACATCGTTGAACTTGAGCACGGCACCAGTCCAGCCACCTGCAGTTTGTGCTGTGCCTGTACCATCCGCAGTACCGTCACCGTTAGTGTCCGTGTTGTAGGTTCCGGCGCCGCCACCCAGATTGACCGGCTTGTCGTCAATGGCGTAGTAGGCCACCCAGTTACTCTCACCGGTATGAGCACCATTTTCCGGACGCACAAAATAAGTGGTCAAGGTGTGGGAGTTACCCAGAGAGTCATAAATGGTCACTGCAGTGGAGTTATTAAAAGTATCTGACTTGGATGGGTCAAACAGCGCCGGATCTTTAGTTTCTTGAGTGGAGTCCAGGTTCATGCTGATGCCAACATTGTTGGTTTTCTGCGGGCTACCGGCAGTGTCCGGGATCTGCACCGGCTTGGTGGTAGTCAGACTTACAGAAGTGGAGTTACCATCTTTATCGACCGGGAAGCTCTGCAGATAATTACCGGCAGCATCGACCAGAAAGCCGTTGTCATCACGCTTGAAGGCTCCGGCGCGGGTGAAAGAGTAATCCTGACTGCCGACACTGGATGATGTCACGAAGAAACCACCACCGTTGATCGCCATATCCAGCGCGTTGTTGGTGGAGTTCAGGTTACCCTGATGGAACTGCTGCGCCACCTGAGTGGTGGTGACACCGCCGCCCACTGTGGTTCTGCCGTTGGAGAAAATCGAGCTGGCGTACACATCGGCAAACTCGGCCCGGGATTCTTTAAAGCCTATCGTATTGACGTTGGCAATATTGTTGGCCGTGGTATTGAGATCTTTCTGCGCCGCAGCAATCCCACTCAGAGCAATGTTAAAAGACATAATTCACCTCATGATTTTTAGATACTGTCCGGCACCGCCGGGGCAGAAACAGATTTAAACTTCGGAAACAGCCAGCACATCGGCGAGCCTGATCCCGCCAATACCTCTTAGGTTCAACACGGCGCCGGTGGCAGAGTTGAGTGATACACTGGTCACGTGGGCATAGGAACTAACGATAAGATCCTGGGACTTTCCATCAACAACCCCGCTGGCCTTCATGGTATAGATGCCTGTATCGACAGGGTTTCCGTCCTTATCCAGGCCATCCCATTCCACATCTATATTGCCGCCGGCACTACCGTCGACCTCGAAGGTTTTGATCACCTGACCGGCTTCATCTTCAATCGTTACTTTAATTGAAGGGATCTTTTCCGGTGATGTGATCACCCCTTTGAGCGTTGGGTCTTCCTCGGAAACATAGCCGGTGCCCGCCGGGATCAGCACTTTCTGCCCCACCAAGCCTGATGCCTGCAATGCCTGACTCGAAGTCATTAACGAATTGAGGTTAACTATTTCTTCATTCAGGTTAGAGATACCATCCACTGTGGCAAACGACGCCATCTGGGCGATCATCTGATCGTTATCCACCGGCTTGAAAGGATCCTGCATAGACAACTGCTGACTGAGGAGCGAGAAGAAGTCTTCCTGGGTCAGTTGTTGATTATTGCTTTTCTTGGTTTCAGTACCCGATTGCACCTGGATACTGTCGAGAAAAGGGTTAACTGAATTGACGCTCATGGGCTATGCCTCCGTTATTTGCCCATTCTCAGGGTTTGTTGCAGCATGGACTTGGCTGCATCGGCTACCTGAACATTCATCTGATAGGAACGGGAGGCGGAAATCATATCGGCCATCTCTTCCACTACATTGACATTGGGTTTGTAGATAAAACCGTCGGCATCTGCCATGGGATGATCCGGCGAATACTCTTTCAGCAAGGGTTTATCGCTTTCCACTATGCCTTTGACTTTGACCGCTGCCCCTTGCTGCTGTTGACCATTGGCCTTGGCCAGCTCGGCCTCAAAAATGGGATGCCGTGCCTTGTAGGTCTTATCGATACTGGAAGAAACAGAATCTGCGTTGGCTATGTTACTGGCGGTAGTATTCAAACGTACCGACTGCGCCGACATTCCCGAACCCGCAACATTGAAAATATTGTACAAACTCATGATTAATCTCCTTTCAATGCCTTTTTCATGCCGGCGAACTTACCGTCGAGGAACCCAAGCGACATCTGATATTCAAGCGCATTTTGCATAAAGGCCTGCTGCTCTTTTTGCATATCGACTGTGTTGCCATCCCCAGTGTCCGGTTGATCCGGCACCCGATATTGCACATGTTGGGCTGTCAGCGCCTTGAGGTCGAAATGCTTTTCAGACGTTGCCGCCATATTCATTCCCTGTTGCCGCCCTTTGGCCGCCTGCAACGCCGAAGAAAAGTCCACATCCCGAGCCTTGTAGTGCGGGGTATCGGCATTGGCTATATTGCTGGCAAGCACTTCGGCACGCTGGGCGCGAATACCCAGAGTATATTGATGTATGCCAAGGGCCTTATCAAAACTGATCGCCATAAAACCGCCTCCTCCAATGACTCGACAAAAACAAAGCAAGCTTTGTGCCAGGAATGATGGCTATAGCAACAGATGAGAAATGGATTGCGATTGACTTGAGAGATAAAAAAGAAAGAGCCCATCAAACTTGACAGGCGGTCACTGAAAAACATTGAAAATCAAAGAATTAGATAACTAATTTTTCTTTTGATAATAAATACCGGGATTGCAGCGAACCATATCGAATTCATCGGTCAAACCGGCAATCGACTCACTGGCCCCTAAAAACAATATCCCCTTGGGATTGAGAGCGGCAGCAAATTGCCGCAGTATTTTTGCCTTTGCCTCCGGGGCAAAATAGATAAGTACGTTACGGCAAAAAATGATGTCGAACTTGCCAAGCAAGGTGTAACTTTCAAGCAGGTTGTGAGCCCGAAAACTGACCAAACGACGAACATTGTCCTTTACCCGCATATTGCCATTGGGCAGGGCTTCAAAAAACTGACGCTTACGCTCTTCAGACAGCCCCCGGGCCAATGCCAGCTTATCGTACTCGGCATTTTTACAACGCTCGAGCATGGACGGCGATAGATCGGTGGCCTGGATTATCGCCCCACCCGGCAGAGCTCCCGGCTTACGCTGTTGATATTCGAGCACTGTCATCGCCAGTGAATAGGGCTCCTGGCCGGATGAACAGGCTGCCGACCAAATCTTCAACGGCCGACCCAACTTGGCAAAACCGGGCAATAATGTATTGCCAAGTAATTCAAAAGGATACTTGTCCCGAAACCAAAGAGTTTCGTTGGTCGTCATGGCATCAATGACTTCAGCCCGTAATTGGCGCTCTGTGGGTCGCATCGATTGCTTAACAACGTCCGACAGGGATGGCAAACCATATTTCCCCATCAAAGGCGCCAAACGGCTGCGAACCAAATACTGTTTGTTCTCACCCAATACAATGCCACTGTGCTGCTCAAGAAACAGCCTGAATTGATTGTACTCAGTTTCCGCGAGAGATTTATCTGGCACCTTAGTGTCCTAACTATCCGTAAAAACGTCACTGCGAATTGAGGCAGCAACATTTAAAAACTGGGGCTGCGTTATACCCCAGCCCCCTTTGCAACACAAGCAGACCAACTCACTATAGCCATAAAAAGTCACAGCAGACAAAGGCTATAGACTCAGATGCTTGTTAACAGCAGAAGCCAGTTCGTCGGGGTTGAACTTGGCAATAAAATCATTGGCGCCCACTTTCTGTACCATGGCTTGATTGAATACCCCGCTCAACGAGGTATGCAGCACTACCTTGATATTTTTCAGCTTGGGATCATCACGGATCTCGGCGGTCAGAGTGTAACCATCCATTTCCGGCATTTCGATATCCGAAATAATCAACGGGATTTCATCGGCAACATTGTCCATACCAGACGCTATATTCTTCAGTTTTTCCAATGCTTCCCGACCATCTTTAGCGGTATCTATCTGCAGATTCAACGAAGACAATGCACGAATGATCTGCTTGCGCGCCACAGAGGAGTCGTCAATCACCATAATATGATAATGCTGCTCCCTGTCGATTGTGAGAGATTCATCCATTTCTTGGCTGATATCTGTCTTGACCGGTGAAATTTCATCAAGAATTTTCTCCACATCGAGGATTTCAACCAGTTCACCTTCGATTTCCGTCACAGCGGTCAGGTAAGAGTATCGTCCCGCTCCTTCCGGCGGCGGCATGATAGACTCCCAATTCATGTTAATGATCCGCTCAACTGAACGAACCAGAAAACCCTGCACGCTGCGGTTGTATTCGGAAATAATGATGAAGCAATCCTTGACATCATCTATGGGTTTACCGCCGGTCGCCGCACTGAGGTCGATAACAGACACAGTCGTACCACGAATATGGGCCACGCCCTTAACAAAGGAGTTCAACTTGGGCAATATCGTCAGTGGTGGGCACTGCAAAACCTCTTTGACTTTGAATACATTGATACCGAATCTTTGTCTGCCGTTAAGTTTGAACAACAGAAGTTCGAGGCGATTTTGTCCAACCAGTTGAGTGCGTTTATTGACTGATTCAAGAATGCTCGACATAAGGCTGCCTTGTTGTCTTTATATTGAGAAATACCCGCTGTCCCACAGACAGGCATACTATTTGCTTTATCCAAGACACTGATGCCCAGTCAAATTTCTGACTAAACCTAAGGTGAAGCCAGTACTGGGAACCGCGAATCATTGAAAGTATAGGTGTAATCTGGCGAGACAAGCTAGCCTGTTCATTATGAAAGTAAATATTGCATACCTTTTGGCTACAATTTTAATGCCCATCGCAACAATGGCGGCAGAGAGCAGCTTTGTTCCCAGTATATCGGCCATGGAAAGCCTGGCTAAAGAGGCAGTGGCCAAAAAAGTGCTGGCGGGCACAGATGCACAAATTACCATCACCCCGCAACGACTGGATTCCAGGCTCACGCCCCCTAGATGCAATTCACCTTTGACGGCCGAACTTGCCAGCGACAGAGAGATAAGCCGCAACAATACTGTGCGCATAGGTTGTAACAGCCCCGAGCTAAGCTACCCGTGGCAAATCTATGTCTCGGTACGGGTAGATATCAGTTATCCTGTGGTGGTGGCCACTCAAACTCTGGCTCCGGGCACTGTGCTGGGGCCGGAAAATTTGGCGCTGCGTTACATAGATGAAACCAGTCTGCGCGGCCAGCAGTTCGAGGATATTGCCACAGTGACGGGTACCCGCCTCAAGCGGCGCATAGCCAAAGACTATCCGTTATTTGCCGCCAATCTCTGTTTTGTTTGCAAAGGCGACAGAGTCTCTATTTATGCAGGTAACGAGAAGTTTCAAATAAAAACTGTTGGTGAAGCCCTGCATGATGGTAACCTTGGAGAACAGATTAGGGTAAAAAACACTCGCTCAGACAAAGTGTTGGAGGCTACCGTCACCAATGTGGGCGAAGTGGAAGTTCGAATGTAAAAAATGCTAAAGTTCTCCTTGGCTATGCCGATAAGACAGCAAGGTAATCAGAGAAAAGGCTGGAGCCGCGATGGCTATGGATATTAAACAACTGCAAAATCAACCCAGGGTGAATACAGGTTCACTCCCCAAGAACACGGCTCAGAGCAATCAAACAGCTCAGCAAGGGGCTGCTCCGCAGAAAACCGACTCGGTTGTGGTGTCGCAGCAAGCGCAGCAGCTGCAAGGAGTTCAGAGTAAAATGGCCTCCCTGCCGGAAATAGATCAAAAGAAGATCAGCGAAATCAAATTGGCAATCGCCGAAGGCAGATACAAGGTTGACCCGGAAAAACTGGCAGCCAACATATCTCAATTTGAATCAGAACTGAGCGCACTCAATAAAGGATCCTGATGCCTGATACCCCGGATATAACCAGCCTGATAGCAAAGCAGATGACTCAACTCGAGCATCTGCTGAACTTGATTGAGCAGGAAAAAAACGCCCTGCTCGATCGCAATGCCGATAATCTGCTGCAACTGGCCCAAAACAAGAGCGATCTGCTCAATGAGGTCAAGACAGTAGATGAGGCGCTCTCCTCTCATCCTGAACAAGCCAAACTCAGTCAATCGCCATTGGCCGAACAGGTCAGTGAAGCCCGCGAACTATTGGCTACTTGCCAACTGCGCAATCAGGAAAATGCCGGCCTGATAGAGCTGAGCATGGCCAGTATCAATCGTCTGGCACAGGCGCTGCAAGTAAGCCGCAATGCCTCCAGCCTGACTTATGACGGCAAAGGCAAGACTTCAACCATCGCCACCCTGGGCAACGATCTCAAGGCTTGATTTAAAGCCCTGCTCCTGTCCCATTGCTTAAGCTAATTCAGTAAGTTCGGCTTATTGGTGCGCCCCAAGCTCCTGTCCTCCAGAACAGAACGTATACCCTGCTCTCAATTCAGCAAAGATTCTTAAGCCACAAAAAAACAAAAAAAGCAGCCAAACAAGGCTGCTTTGGACTTATACCCATTCCCCTAAAAATAAGTGATCTCTTTCACTCTCTGGGGGCGATTTTGCTGCTGATACAGATCCCACACTCGGGCGAAATCCAGCTCCAGTTCGGTCACATAATGATCTCCGGCCGGATAACTGCGCACCACCTTGGCGCCGCGGATCACCCCGGAAACCGAGGCCTGGATATTATCGCCTTTCAGCATCCAGTCACTGACCTTGCTGTCGGCCGACAAACGTTGACCATAGACTTGTTCGGCCAATTCCCGATAAGCGGCAATCTTGGATGCTTGCATCGCCATCAGCACCTTTTGCGACTGTTCCTTGCCCGGTTGGCTGGCCAGCGGAGCATAGCCTATTGCCGTCAACTTGGGGAAACTGCTTGGCGCCTCTGTCTCCCACTGCACATATCTGTCCTTATCGGCGCAGCCACCCAGAACTAACGCGAGCGCCAGCGTGACCAATGTCAGTGTGTTGTTCCAATACTTCATTACTTGTCTCCCACTATCCGGCTCTTGTCTTCTCCGCGATTTTCATAGCGATAAAGCAAGCCTTCTTTTGACACCACCCTATGGGATGGCGCCAGATAACCCGGTAGTTGCGCCTCAAGCACCCGCGCCCCGGCCGTCGAAAGCACCCGATTGTTATTGACGTTGACAATCCGACTGTTGAACAAGATTTCACCTTTAGCCTGGCTCATGCTGGTGACCAGTACATGATCCACCGCAATATCCGTCGGCAATTGTTGCCAGTCGCGGGTAAGAATAAAATCCCCCTGTGGCGTTACCCGCACCGCTTCGGCCAGGTTCAAATCCACCAGGTTAAAGCCGCGCTGATGAAAAGCCGTCATTAAGCTCTGCTGTAGTTGTGAGGCCAGTGCATTACTGCCTTGCATATCTTCCACCATCGCAGGCGTCATCACCAATAGCGGCTGAGTCGGTTTAAGAGCATCGTTATGGGTTACCAATTCATCCACCAACTGATGCGCCAATAGATTGACTGGTGCTTGTTGGGGCTTGAACTCAGCCTGCGGTTGCTGTGCTGTCGTACTGCAAGCAGGCAGCAAGAGTAAAGGCAATATACACAGGGCTTTATACATAATATCCGTCTCTCTGGTACCCTAGCGGGCACTTGCTTTATTGAGGAACCTGGCGACTCATGGACCTGGCGTGAACCTTGGCCGATCTGACTTATGCCGCACTTTCTCCGAGGTTGTCATTTCGCACCACGGCTAACTCGATTAGCGCCAAGTTCCTTTCACTGGGGTAAAGCTATGCAAATAAAATACCAACCTAAGTTAGGGAAGGTGCAAGCAAGTCCCATGTGTGCTCTGCGTCGGCTTACGGGCTTGGATGCAAGGCGTGGTTCGCAGCAAATGGCCCTAGTCCTTTGCAAGAAGCACAACATAGCAGACAGGTTTGTAAGCCACGCCCTTTGGGGCTTTCACAGCAACCGGCTCTCTGCGTTATCCGACTTCGACAGGCCCCGGCATGCCTTCAGTCAGATGCCTTGAACGCCAATTGCTGTGCAAGCCAGAGTGCCACGAGGACTTATTCGCACCTTCCTTAGGCCTGCAGACCAAGTGCAAACAGATGACACCGGCGAACAAACCCAGTTGCCTGGCAGCTTATTACAGGCTTTTACGAAGATGTTTAAGGGGCTTATCTACGCCTTTTCATTACCCACACCTTCATTTGCCCCTTCAATTTACCCACTGGCGGGCAATGGGAACTTATATTCTCTGTTCCCTTATCGGCAAACTCTTGCCGCTCTTTAGTTATGGTCGCAAACTGCGCTACATCAGCTGTGAATGGATGGCGCTGGCATAAAATTTGAATAGCAAGCGATACCAGTTTAAGTGGTGGCAAAATTCCGTCACCCTGACTCCTATTTTGAGGAACCGCCTTATGAGATTGCCCCCCTTGCTCTTGCTGCCGTTGCTGAGTATCAGCCTCAACGCCATGGCAGAGTGGACCGAGGCCCGAGGTGAAGCCAAAATAATCAATGGCAATCTGACCCAGGCACGGGAAGCGGCAATGGATAACGCCATCAACATGGCTCTGCTCTCCCGTGGCGGCAGTTTTCAGTCTACCCAGAGTGTCAGCCAGGGGCGCTTGACCCAAAACGATTTCAGCCTTTCCAGTCAGGCGCAGATAAGCAGTGTCGAACTGGTCAGCGAAATGCGCCAGGGAGACAAGCTCAAGGTGGTTATGCGGCTCGATATTCTCGATGGCCCGGATAACAAGTGCCAAAGCTCAGCCATCAAGGCCGCTATCCTGGTGCCACAGGCCAGTATTAAGGACAGAAGCCAACTGCGTTATGGTCAGTTGGAAAACTTCCAGCGAAGCCTGTCCGAACGGATAGCGGCAACGCTGGATAAACAATCCTCCATCAGCTTTGCCCACCTGCACGCCAACGAGCGGCTGGATATCAAAGAGGAGCTTATCAATATCCGTGGTTACCGCCTGCCAACCTGGATAAGTGAAATTACCGACAGCCAGTATCTGTTGCTGCCGCAAATCATAGATATCTCCACCGAACCGGCCGAGTCCGGCTTTATGGGCCTGTGGGACAACGAGCCTCAGCGACTGTTTCAGTTACAGCTCAGCCTCTATCATGGGATCAGCGGCGAGCAGATCTGGTATCAGAACTACAGCATTTCTGCACCCTGGGAGTTTGCCAAAAATGAATCCGTCCCTCCCAACAGCGACAGATTCTGGCGTGCCAGTTACGGGCAGGCCATAGACAAGGTGCTGGCCAATGCCAGTAAAGATATCGATATGGCGCTGGCATGCAGACCTCTGCTGGCACAGATAGTCGTGCGCCAACAAGATAGAGTGATACTCAACTTGGGGCGACGCAACGGCATCCGCGTTGGCGATCAGTTCCAAATCGTGCTGCAACAAAACCTACCCGACCGCATGAACCAGATGCGTGCCGTGGCCGGAGAAACCCGGGCGAAAATCACCATAGATCAAGTCACAGAGGAAAGTGCCATAGCAGTGCTCAGCGGTGAAAATGCCGCCCTCAACATTCAGGTGAATGACATCGCGATTAAGATTTAAGCAATTAAATCTAAAGCCTTTTCATCCGGGTGAAAACCAGTATAATCACTGGCGTCTCCCTATAGCTCAACAGGATAGAGCAGTCGCCTCCTAAGCGACCGATCGGGGTTCGAGTCCCTGTGGGGAGACCAGCATTTTCTTCTTGTGCCTGATTGCACAAGTCTCAAGCTTCTTTTAGAACCCATCCACTGCCGATCCAGGCGCGTCAATTTAATGATTTTGTTCTCTGATAGTTTTCTTTTGGGAAAACGTTGAGTTGGTGATGTGGTCATCTTGGCTTTAAAGCCCAAAACTGTAGTGGCATAGTGAATTTGGCCATCTAAATAGACAGAACATCCAAACCACTTTCTGAGCTGCAAGGAAGCTCGTTGCAGGGGTCAGTCTCTGATAAATAACGACGGATTTTTGGAAGTAGGCTCTCTGAGACGAGTAATCTGCGTGCTTCATACAAAAACTGCGGTTGCCAGGCATGCCAACGGCAGGCTTAAGCCTGTTGCTGCAATATCACCAAGGGTTTAAGGTTAATGGGGATGTAT
>NZ_JBKORL010000087.1:0-1928 GCF_047314525.1 Shewanella sp. BJSY2023SW007
TATAGGTTTGTCGTTTGGTCTTTGATGTCATTGTTCACCTCGTTAAACGATTTTACTCGCTTAGCGTGGTGTCCAAAACTATCGGGGCAGATCAGCATAAAAAAATCCGATGACATGGGGTCATCGGATTTTGATCCTTTCAGTGAGATCGTCAAGCGATCTGTCTTAACTGATCGGCATTACCGCTACGCGGGGTTTTTTATTGTCTTTCAGCCTCAAGTCTGATTAACAGATAACCACTTGAAAGCAATGACATCAATAATGCGCAAAACACGGGTGACAAGCGCAATTAAACTTCGTATACTCTCTCCCGCTTCTGGTGATGACGATTGCCTTAAGCCGGCCCCTTAGCTCAGTTGGTTAGAGCACACGACTCATAATCGTTAGGTCCCCAGTTCGAGTCTGGGAGGGGCCACCACTTTTTCGAAGGCTTAGCTAATTCAATTTAGCTAAGCCTTTGTTGTTTATGTGGCGCTGGGTGCTGTAGCGTTCAAACTCGCATTAGAAAATATCTTGTTGCCTTCCCCAAACCTCCCCAATAAAGTATCGGTCAAAGAGTATGCATGTAACCGCTTTTGAAGTGGTGGCAATTCCTAAACTGTACATCTAAGGACTAACATGAAAATTATAGGGATATTTACAGCGTTAATAACGCTATCGGCTTGCACCTACACATCTAACATGAACGTAGGAACCAATTTCAGTTCCGAGCAGGTGGCAAAGATAGCAAAGGGCAAAACGGCAGAAGCAGATTTAGTTAACCTCTTTGGTCAGCCACAAGTAAAAGCTGTCATCAACGAAACAGACGTAAAGTGGATTTACAGTTACACAGAGGGCAGCGCATCTGCCCAAGCGTTTACCATGAAAACCACATCCGACTTCACGACTCACACACTTGATATTTTGCTTAGAAATGGTGTGGTAGTGAACTTCGCAGAAACCCACGCGCCAACAAATATGACTATCAACACTCAAAGCTCAATAAAGTAATCAAGTGACTGTATGGACATATTGGACTATTACGACCTAAAGGAATGGTGGAACACGGCGTTAATGCCTGCACAACGCGCTCAGATAGCCAGAGACTATCAGCCGATGGGTTACCCTTCAGGCACACCATTTCTCTACTCGCCAATCGGCAAATCCTATGGTGAAACGGGTAAGTGCTGCCTACTGGACGTCTTAGCGTGTGTGGCAAAGGATGCCGCGAAAGACATCATCTGGAACAAAACCGAGCAAGCGGTAAAAGAGGCTCTTAGCCAGACTAAGGAGGGTGTTCAAAATTCTGTGTCACGTTAAAAATCACAGATCGATGTGAGCATCCAGTCGTCCTTCAAAATGGATGGACAGCTGAGATAGCGTTAAATTCCAGTTTTGAATCGGGTGTGACCACCGCTCCTGAGCCTTCAATATACCGGCGTAGAGCAGTTTGAGTAAACTGTTCTCGTTGGCAAAACCACCCTTGGTTTTCGTCAGTTTACGAAACTGACGATGTACGGCCTCAACCGCGTTCGTGGTGTAGATAGCCTTACGCACGTATTCCGGGTACTTAAAATAGGTCGATAACAGCGCCCACTTGTTGCGCCAGGACTTGATGACCACAGGATATTTGTCGCCCCATTTGGCTTCCAGCTCGTCCAGCGCCATCTCAGCTGCATTGAGGGTTGTGGCTTTATAGACACACTTTAAATCAGCCATAAACGCCTTCTGGTTTTTAGACGCTACGTATTTCATTGAGTTACGAATTTGATGAATGATGCATGACTGCACCTCTGTATGTGGGTAAATGGTTTCAATGGCTTCAGGGAAGCCTTTAAGGCCATCGACACAGGCAATCAGGATGTCTTTAATTCCGCGACTATGAAGATCGGTTAGTATACTTAGCCACTGATGTGCACCTTCAGTGTCTGAGATATACAAGCCCAACA
>NZ_JBKORL010000088.1:0-2081 GCF_047314525.1 Shewanella sp. BJSY2023SW007
TGGATATCTTTCGGCCTCAGCGTACTCAAATCCCCTACCGGTGCTTGAATACAGACAGAAAGAAGATTAAGTTATTGTTTTACAGTGGGTGGCTTGATTTTTTTGCCGGTGGCTTGATTTTTTTGCCAAGAATTATGGGTGTCTCCATTTTGATCATGTGGCGGTTTTCAAGTCAACTCTGAGCACCAAGTGCAGATGATTGGACATCACTGCATAGGCGCACAAGTCAATGGAAAAGATGGCCGCCAGTTCCAATAGACGGGATTCAACCCAATCACGGCGATGTTCATAGCTCTTGCCGGAATAATCATCAACGCCGCATAGAAAGGCGCGGCGTACACAGCGGGAGATACAGTGATAGAAGGGGGTGTCCTCAAGACTAACTTGAGCATATCTTGGCCTCGGCATGGCATCCTTTCCTGTTCAAAGGCTCCATTCAAGCCTAGACAAGGAGCCAACAATCTGCCAAGAATTATGGGTGTCTCCATTTTGCGTTCCATTTTGCGATTTTGGGCTTCAATAGCAAAGGATGTGTGATGAAGAAAGGTAAGGAGTTAGAACTTGTAATTGCAGCGATCGAAAAGGGGTTAAGTCCAGATGCGATTGTTGAACATGATATTTTTCTCCCCGTTTTGGTATCAAATTCTGGGAGAACTAGACAGATTGACGTTGTTATAAGACAAGGAAAGGCACCTAGAGAAACACTTACTATTGTAGAGGTTCAAGATCGAAGTTCTGCTGTAGATATCAACACGTTTGGTGGTTGGCTAAATAAAGTCGATGAAGTCGGTGCTCAGCACTTAATGGTTGTGTCGAGGAAACCATTTCCATTATCGGTTATTGAAAAGGCTGAACAGGCAGGTAATAAAGTCTTTTTAATGCATATCAGAGAAGTTATCCCTGATGAAATCCCAACCGATTTTGTTAGGTTTTTCATTGATTATTATGAATTTTATTTGAAGGACAGAGCTTTACTAAAAGTTAAAGTAAAAAAAGGCATGATAGAGAAGCATTCATTAAAGAGTGAACTTCTTAGTAACAGTGATAGAAAGTTCAGTATTGATGGAGCTAATTTAATCGATATAGATGCTCTTTTTAGAATGTCTCTAGGGTATGAAGAAAAACTGAGCCTCAAAGGAAAGACTACAGCAAGTTTTTACTTTGGTAACATGGCTGAACAAGATGTACCAAATGAAGATTTTGTCATTGTCCCGGTTGAGTTATTTATCAGTGTTTCCGGACAGTTGATTCCATGTGCCATTCTGGCTCAAGGTAGTTTTCATTACGAACATATTTCTAAAAAAATGAAGTTATTAAGCTATGAACAAAATGAACACGGAAATTTAGGAGCTTGGATCTTTGAGGAGAAGATTACAACAGACGGTAGTGTTCATAAATCTGTGTCATTTGAGTAATATACACCCAAAAGGATATTCAAATGACCAAACCTACATTCGACATGGAAGCCGCCATTGAAGCTCTGCGTGCAGGTAAAGACCTGACCGGCAAAGATGGTATTCTCACCCCACTCATTAAACAGCTTACTGAAGCGGCCCTCAATGTTGAGCTCGACCAACATCTTGAAGATAAGCAGCCTGGTAATCGCAGAAATGGCAAGACCAGTAAGACACTGAAGACCGCTACCGGTAGCTTTGAGCTGCATACTCCGCGTGACCGAGATGGCACCTTCGAGCCTCAAGTTGTAAAAAAGAACCAGACATACCTGACCGATGAGATGGAGCGGAAAATCATTGCGCTATTTTCACTGGGCACAAGTTATCAGGATATTCGTGCCCATATCGCCGATATCTACGGCATTGAAGTCCCCAATGGCACCATTAGCGCCATTACTGATAAACTGCTACCTGAGCTTCAGGCTTGGCGTGAACGTGATTTAGAAGCCCTGTATCCCATCCTCTGGCTTGATGCTATTCACTATAAAATCAAAGAGAATGGCCGCTTTGTCAGCAAAGCTGTGTACACCATTCTGGCGCTCAATGTAGAAGGAAAAAAGGAGCTGTTGGGCTTGTATATCTCAGACACTGAAGGTGCACATCAGTGGCTAAGTATACTAACCGATC